>UREB01000139.1 GCA_900546685.1 uncultured Eubacteriales bacterium
GGCCACTTCGTCCCGATCCACTGCCAGGCAGTCCTTGGCGCCGAGCAGCACGGCGGCAATGCCCAAAATGCCGGTGCCGCAGCCCACATCCAACACGCGCGCGCCGGGGCGGACATACCGCTGGCAAAGGTCTAGGCAGAGGTAGGTGGTCTCATGCTGGCCGGTGCCAAAGGCAGCCCCGGGTTCCAGGGTCAAAACACAGCGCCCGTCGTCCGCCGTATACGGCTCCCAATCCGGCGTAACGGCCAGCTTTTCTCCTACGGTAAAGGGCTTATAATACTGCTTCCAGTTTTCCGACCAATCTTCCTCTTGCAAGGATTGCGTTTCCACCGTGCCGGGGCCGGCGTCAAAGCCGGGGGTACTGGCCACGGCCGCGGCCTTTTGGCGCACGGCTTCCAGGATGGCGGGGGCGTGCGGCTCGTCCTGGATATAGGCCTTTACCCTGACATCGCCGCCGCGGTTTGCAAAGATGCTTTCGTCGATATAGTCCCAGTCGTTGCTTTCGCGCTGATAGAGGGCAATATCGGCGGCGTCCTCAATGGAAACGCCTGCAATGCCCAGCGAAAAGAACACGTCCGCCATGGCGTCCGCGCCGTTTGTATTGGTATGTATGGTAATTTCAATCCACTGCATAGCTGTTGCCTCCTAGGGAGTTGGTAGGGATAGTATAGCACAACCGAGCGCCTGGGGGAACGGACGTACGCAAAATGTGCGGTTTGTGCCGCCATATTCGGTCCTTCTCCATGATTTTGCCAAACTGCACTGCCCCGGGGCGCATCATGATACGGTATGGCCGCCGTATTGGGGGCAGCGGCCCAAGGCCATGTCCGGCCCATCGGCTGAGCTTTGCCGGGCCTTGCTGCCAAAAAACAAAGGCGCCGGGCATCATGATCCCGTCCTATTCTGCGCCGGCAGGATTTTGCGCACATAAAAAAGGCCCCTTGGGGCCTTTCTCATTTTTTCTTATGAAAGATCTTTCCAAAGCCGTTTTCCTTTGGCTCTCTGCCCTCCAGCGAATCCTCAAAATCCAGCAGCATCTGGCGCTGCTTTTCCGTAAGCTTTTTAGGCACCTCGATGTTGAGCGTCACGTACAGATCGCCCCGGCCGATGCCGCGCAGCCGCGGCATGCCCTGCCCTTTTAGGCGGAAAATAGCGCCGGGCTGGGTGCCCTCCGGCACATGGTATTTCACGGGTTGGTCGATGGTGGGCACGATAATATCGCCGCCCAAGGCCGCGCGGACAAAGGAAATATCCATCTTCATATACAGATCCGGGCCGTTGCGCTCAAAGATCTCGTGCGGGCGGACGGAGACCACGACGTTGATATCGCCGGGCGGGCCGCCCTGCGTGCCTGCCTCGCCCTCGCCGGACATGGTGATGATCTGCCCATCGTCGATGCCGGCGGGGATGTTTACCTTGATCTTGCGCTTTTTATACTGCACGCCCTTGCCGCCGCAGTCCGGGCAGGGGTCTTTGATGACCTTCCCCGTACCGCCGCAAACCGGGCAGGTCGTAACATTCATCATCTGGCCCAGCGGGGTGCGCTGTACGGTCTGCACCTGCCCTGTGCCGCCGCAATGGGTACAGGTTTCGGGGTGCGTGCCCTTTTTGGCGCCCGTGCCGCCGCAGGAGGCGCACGCTTCGTTGCGCCCGATGTTCACCTGCTTGGTTACCCCTTTATACGCCTGCTCCAGGTCGATGGCGATATCCACCCTCAGGCTGCGCCCGCGCCGGGGGCCGGAACGGCGGGCGGTCTGGCCGCCAAAGCCGCCAAAGATCGAGCCGAAGATATCGTCAAACCCGCCAAAGCCGCCGCCAAAACCGCCGAAGCCGCCAAAGCCGCCCGGGCCGGGGCCTGCGCCGCTGGCCGCCTGGGTGAAGGCATCGTGGCCCATAGAATCGTACTGGCGGCGCTTTTCCGCATCGCTCAATACGCTGTACGCTTCATTGACCTCTTTAAACTTTTCCTCCGCCTCGGCCGCCTTGTCTCCCTTGTTCATATCCGGGTGATATTTTTTTGCCAGCTGGCGATACGCTTTTTTAATGTCTGCCTCTGATGCGTTGCGCTGTACGCCCAGAACCTCATAATAATTGCGTGCCAAAGCCATTCCTCCCTACACCCAAACGCTGCCGCAATATGCGGCAGCGAGAGAGCGTTTGCTTGTTTTGTTTATTTGTCGTCGTCCACGACCTCATAGTCCGCGTCGACCACATCATCCTGGCCGCCCTGTGCCTGGCCGCCTGCTGCCTGCTGGCCGCCCATATCCGGGCCGGCCTGGCCTGCGCCGGCGCCCGCGTTTGCATCCGGGCCCGCCTGCTGGTATACCTTGCTGAATACCTCGGAGGATTTGTTCTTCAGCGCTTCGGTCTCTTGCTTGAGCGCTGCGGTATCGCCGCCGCCCATCTTGGCGCGCACAGCGGAAACCGCCGCTTCCAACGCTTTCTTATCGTCATCGGAGATCTTATCTGCCAGATCCTTCATGGATTTTTCTACCTGGTAGCAGATGCTGTCCGCATCGTTTTGCGCGTCCACCTCTTCGCGGCGCTTTTTATCTTCCTCGGCATACTGGGCTGCCTCGTCCATCGCCTTTTTGATCTCGTCCTCGCTGAGCTTGGTGGAGGCGGTGATGGTGACCTTCTGCTCTTTGCCGGTGGCCAGATCCTTGGCGGATACGTTGACGATGCCGTTGGCGTCGATATCAAAGGTAACCTCGATCTGCGGCACGCCGCGCGGCGCCGGCGCAATGCCGGACAGCTGGAACCTTCCCAGCGTCTTGTTATACTGTGCCATTTCGCGCTCGCCCTGGAGGACGTGTACGTCTACCGCCGTCTGGTTATCCGCCGCGGTGGAGAAGATCTGGCTCTTTTTCGTGGGGATGGTGGTATTCTTTTCAATCAGCTTGGTGAATACGCCGCCCATGGTCTCAATGCCCAGGGACAGCGGGGTAACATCCAGCAGCAGCACGTCGGTGACAGAGCCGCTGAGTACGCCGCCCTGGATGGCTGCGCCGATGGCCACGCATTCGTCCGGGTTGATGCCCTTGAACGGGTCTTTGCCGGTGATGCGTTTGACGGCATCCTGCACAGCCGGGATACGGGTGGAGCCGCCGACGAGGATGACCTTGCCGATGTCATTGGTGGACAGGCCTGCGTCCTTGATGGCCTGCAGGGTGGGGCCTACGGTCTGCTCGACGAGGTCCGCCGTCAATTCGTTGAATTTGGCGCGGGTCAGCGTCATATCCATATGGCGCGGGCCGGACGCATCCGCCGTGATAAACGGCAGGTTGATGTTGGTTTCCGCCGTGGTGGACAGTTCGATCTTGGCCTTTTCCGCCGCTTCCTTCAAGCGCTGCATGGCCATGTTGTCCTTGGACAGGTCGATGCCGTCGGTGCGCTGGAATTCGGAGACCATGTAGTCCATAATGCGCTTATCAAAGTCGTCGCCGCCCAAGCGGTTGTTGCCGTTGGTGGCCAGTACTTCGAATACGCCGTCGCCAATTTCCATCAGCGAAACGTCGAACGTGCCGCCGCCCAGGTCATACACCAAAATTTTGCCGGTGCCCTCTTTATCCAGGCCATAGGCCAGGGCCGCTGCCGTCGGCTCGTTGATGATGCGCAGCACTTCCAGCCCGGCGATGGCGCCTGCGTCCTTGGTGGCCTGGCG
Source organism: uncultured Eubacteriales bacterium (assembly GCA_900546685.1). Classification (GTDB taxonomy): domain Bacteria; phylum Bacillota; class Clostridia; order Christensenellales; family QAND01; genus UMGS1975. The sequence continues at coordinate 3,665 of UREB01000139.1, forward strand.
CTGTGCGTCGGAGAAGTAGGCCGGCACGGTGATCACGGCCTGGGTTACGGTGCCGCCAAGGTACGCTTCGGCGTCCGCTTTCAATTTCTGCAGGATCATCGCGCTGATCTCCTGCGGGGTATAGCTCTTACCGTCGATGGTCACCTTTCTGTCGGTGCCCATATCGCGCTTGATGGATGCGATGGTGCGGTCCGGGTTGGTGATGGCCTGGCGCTTTGCGATCTGGCCAACCAAGCGCTCCCCGGTTTTGGAGAAGGCCACAACGGACGGGGTGGTCCGGGCGCCTTCGGTGTTTGCGATAACGGTGGGTTCGCCGCCCTCCATGACAGCCACGCAGCTGTTGGTGGTGCCAAGGTCGATTCCGATGATTTTAGACATGATACATATACCTCCTAGCGAGAAAAGTTTTCATACTTGTTAGCTGTATACCTTTACGGTGGCGTAGCGAATGACCTTGCCCTTGTAAAGGTACCCATTTTGCAGGACCTGGGCGACGATATCCTTTTTCTCTTCGTCGTCCGTTTCCTCCTGCAGGATAGCGTGATGGAAGTTGGGGTCAAACACCTTGCCTTCCGCCTCGATCTTTTCCAGGCCCTTTTTGCCGAAGGTTTGGAAGAACTGATCCAAACACATCTGCACGCCCTTGACGATCGGGTCCTCTGCCGCGCCGCCCACGCTGGCAACGGCGCGCTCCAAATTATCGATGACAGGTAAGAGCGCCGTGAGCGTCAGGCTTTCGCCCTGCTCTACCGCCGCGTCTTTTTCTGCGGCGCTGCGTTTTCTAAAATTATCAAACTCCGCCTGCAGCCGCAATGCCTGGTCTTGCCATTGTTCAGCCTTTTGCTCTGCCTCCTTGGCGCTTTTCAGCGCTTCGTCCGCGGTTTTCAAGGCCTCCATCATCTGCTGGGCCGCGGCCTTGGCCGCCGCTTCCAGCGTTTCTTCCTTTGTCTGTGCGCCTTCCGCCTGTGCCGGCGTTTCCGGCTTCGCCTCTTCGCCGGCTTTTTCGGTCTGGTCTGCCGTTTCTTCCGTATTTACCTTCTTTTCTTCCGGCGCTTGCTTTTTCTCTTTTTTCATAATGGGAAATGCCCGCCTCCTTTTTTCCGCTTTCGCTATTCTCTATCTTTGGGATCGCCCAGCATTTGGTCCATGCACTGGGTCAGGTAAAGATCGGAAGAGCGTCGTGTAGGG
>UREB01000140.1 GCA_900546685.1 uncultured Eubacteriales bacterium
CTCTATCAAGGCCTTTGCCATTGCTTTGAGCATCTCATTTTTCTGTGCAGTATCCAGCAAGCCCATCCCAGCGGCCGCTTCCCGCGCCTGCCTTGCCTGCTCCAGTACAGTGATCATCGTTGTCCAGCCCCTTTCCTTTATGGTAAATTGTATCCTTTTTTGCCTGTTTGCGCAATAACAGTTCTACATCGATAGGTTTAGTCTGCATTTTGTTCCATTTCTCGTTTGGCCATCATCGCAAAGGTGGATACGGGCAGATCCAAGCGTTCCGCTGCCTTTTTCTGTGTAATCTCTCCTCGCTGCCATTGGCGGAATACTGCATCAAACCAAGGCGGCTTTTCTCTTCGTGGTCGTCCGAATTTTACGTCCCTTCGCCTGGCAGCTTCTATCCCTTCTGCCTGTCTGGCTCGGATCATGGCACGCTCGTTTTCCGCTACAAACGAAAGCAGCTGCAATACCAAATCGCTGATAAATGTCCCCAATAGGTCCTTGGCAATGGTGGTATCCAAAAGTGGCATATCCAGCACTCTGACGTCCACCCCTTTATCTCTTGTCAGTATGCCATTGTTCTATCACTTCCCTGTAATTTCTGCCCAGCCTATCGATGCTTTTGATAAGAATGAGATCTCCTTTTCGAATTTCCCGTATCATTTTTCGATAGGATGGCCGTTCAAAATTGCAGCCGCTTTTCTGGTCCAAATAGATATGTTTCTTAGTACGCCTCTCTTTTCCATCTCGTCCATTTGTCTGTCAGCGTTTTGGTCCTTGGATGATACCCGCACGTATCCTACAATTTTACCCATTTCTTTCCCCCTGGTTTTTTATTTGTTTTCTTTCTTTATAAAACATCACCTTCCATTTTCCTACAAAAAGCAACGGAATCAAAAAAAGCAGCCGAGGCTGCTTTTTGTTCTTTGATTCAGCTTTCTATATTCTCTAAATAGCTTTCTACCTGCTCCAAGGAATCAAAGATAACCCCCTCCTCCAGAGCAGCGTCGTTAACGGCGTCCATCTCAATGCTTTTGTACAGCGTCGGTTCCGCCTGATTTTCCTGAGGCTGATAGATATTCAGCATACCGTTTTCATATTTTACAATGTAGTGCAGCGTACATACGCTGGGCGTTTCCACCAAAAATACCGCTTTGTCTTTAGAAAACTCCGTCAACTCGGCGTTTGCAAATTGGTTTTCCAATTCCTCCCGCGTCATCCCTACGTATTTTTTGTCCGTTACATCCGTCTCCACCATGTGTCCACATTTGGTGTAATTAACTTGCAGATATACCTTGCCTTCCACCCCAAGCCGCTCCGGCTCGGCAGCAACGGGCTGTTCTCCCGGCGTCTGTATCTGCTGCTGTTGCTGGGCTTGTTGTGCCTCCCACTGTTCGTTTTGGCTGTTGCGGGCTGCATTATATCCAAAAAACGTCGCCGCGATAATCAGTACGCTGGCCGCCAGCGCAATTTTAAGCGCTGCATGCCCATGGACGGCAACACGCTTTTTTGCTGTAAACTTCAAAACTGATCCCTCCGCTCTTTACAAGCTTTGGAATCAGTTTCTCCACATTTTTATATTTCATACATTTTTTGGCATTTTATTCCATTTCCCCGTTATGAAATACGTTTTGCACATCATCCAGATCCTCTAGATTTTCTACCAATTTATCCAGCTTGTCAGCATCGGCGCCCGCAACGGAAACCATCGTTTGCGGCACCCATTCCAGTTCGGCAGAGGTAAAGGTATATCCACCCTCTTCCAGCTTTTCACGTACCTGAGAAAAAGATGCAATGTCTGTATATACGATAAACTCTTCCTCTGTCGCCTCAAAATTTTCTGCCCCTGCATCCAGTGCCGCCATCATCACTTCATCCTCATCCATATCCTCTTTTTTTTCGATGGCGATTACCCCTTGATGAGAGAACATATACGATACGCAGCCTGTAGTGCCCAGGCCGTTTCCAAATTTATCAAACAAATGCCGCACGTCGCTGGCAGTACGGTTGCGGTTATCCGTTAAGGTTTCCACCATCAAGGCCACGCCTCCGTTGCCGTATCCTTCGTACACGATTTCCTCATAACTTACATTCCCCAACTCCCCAGAAGCCTTAGCAATGCTGCGGGAAATATTATCGTTTGGCATGTTGTTCGCTTTTGCCTTTGCCACCACATCCCTTAGTTTGCTATTCACATTGGGGTCTGCGCCGCCTTCCTTAACAGCAATGGCAATCTCACGGCCGATCTTGGTGAATACACGCGCGCGCTGAGAATCCGTCTTTTCCTTTTTATGTTTAATGTTGTTCCATTTGCTATGCCCAGACATAATGAATACACTCCTATTTTGAGAATTGACAGGATATTATATCATTATTTGCCCTATCCTGCAATGAACCTTATGGCACCAGATACAGCAAATCCTTTTGTTCCCCCGTTTCCAAGTATGTATTGGGCACATTGCCCACAATAACGGTTTCATAGATAGGCAGCGTATTTTCATACTGTACCACTACGCTTTGTCCGGGCAACGTATAGCGTAAAAACACTTGAATTGTCGCCGTTATACGGTGTTTTGTCTGGTTGATGCCCGCGCTGGTAAATTCGCTGTCTATATCCACATTCACCTGCGCATATGGCGATGCATACATTTGGATAACCGGCCCCGTGGTAGAAAATATTTGGCTGTTCATAACAGAGCCAAACGGAACGGAAATGGATACTTCCCCCTGATTCATCAGCCGACCCTCACACAGTTCCACCATTTCCCGCGTAAGCTCATTGAGCACATATCCGTTTACTTTTACCATCGTAATATTGCCCAGTTCATCCTTTTCCAAATCCACCAGCTCATCATACTGGTGCTGGGAACCACTTTGGTTTACTGCAAAGCTTACGGCCTCGGCCGCCAGGCTGTCTCCCTGAGCCTCTGCCATTTCTCTGGCCACGCTGCGAAGGCTGTATTCAAAGCACAGCGCCAGCGCGATTACGGCCACCGCTGCCCAGAGTACCACCAGCCACTTTTTGGGAATATCCCTGTATATAGCGGTAAAATCGGGCTTTGTCCGTTTTTTTTCCTCCAAGATTTGTTTCCTCCTTCAATTATGGTATAATATGCGAAATAAGAAAAAGGTTTGCCAAGGAGGCTCTATATGGCCAAACAGCAAAAACAGAAAAAGAAAGTAAACAAGGAAGCCCGGCAGCGCCGCGGCATCTTTGGCTCTTTTTTACACTGGTTTGATTCCCATACCGATTTTCATGGAGACAAGCCACAGGCAATTTTTGTGCCGCGCAAAAAACCGACGGCCTTTGGTCTGTCCGTGGCCGTGACTACATTCAAGCTGATGCTCATCACCATCCTGGTGCTCGGCTTTATCATGGCGGGCGCTGTATTTGGCGTAGCACGCGCTTTCATCTCCACCGCGCCAGATTTAGACGTTACGGAGATTTCCGATGTCAGCCTATCCAGCTATATATACGATAGCGAAGGCGAGCTCATCACGATGTATTCCGGCGTCCAAAATCGCATGTGGGCCAGCATTGATGAAATTCCAGACAATTTGAAAAATGCCTTTATTGCAACGGAGGACGCGCGTTTTTATTCTCATGGCGGGGTAGATATCAAGCGCATTGTGGGTTCCTTTATCAGTAACCTTACTTCCTCCAACATTCAGGGCGGCAGTACGATCACCCAGCAGCTTATCAAAAACCGGATGCTGACCAGTGAGCGTAGCTATAAGCGAAAGATCCAGGAAGCCTATCTGGCTTTGCAGCTGGAAAGCAAATATACCAAAGACCAGATTTTGGAAGCTTATCTCAATGACGTAAACATGGGAGAGGGCAATTACGGCGTAAAGAGCGCCGCCCGCGATTATTTTGGAAAACCGCTGGATGAGCTCACGCTGCGTGAATGCGCCATGCTGGCAGGCATCGTCAATGCGCCCACTACCTACAATCCGCGCCGCAACTATTATGTAAAAAATCGGCCGGAGGTAACAAATGAGCGCACCGATCTGGTCTTAAGCCGTATGCAACGCGAAGGGTATATCACTGTGGATGAATACAATGCTGCAAAGGCAGAAGAGGTGCATATCCAGGAAACGCGTACAAACACCGCGACCGGCATTGCTCCTGACTTTGTAAGCTATGTCATCGATGACGTCGTGCAGGCCTTTATCAAACAGCGCGGTTTGGAGAATACTAGAGAAAACCGCAACGCCATTGAAAACGAGCTTCGTACAGGCGGATACAGCATCTACACCACTTTGGATCAGGAAATGCAGAGCGCGGTTGAGGATGCCGTATACAATTACGACCGCTATCCTAAAACCGCAAAATCCTCCGATTCAGTAAAGCGGGAAACAAACCCTGACGGCTCGGTAACGGAAATAGAGCAGCCGCAGGCGGCAGCTACCATTGTGGACTATCACACAGGCGAAGTAAAAGCCATGGTAGGCGGGCGTAAACCCCCGGCCGGATTGAAAATGATGAACCGAGCTACCTCTAAGTTGCCTGTCGGTTCTTCCATTAAACCCATCACCGTATATGGGCCTGCGCTGGATGCAGGCATGGGAGCCGGTACCATCATCCAAAACCTCAAAGGAGCCGTGAACGGATGGGCTGCCAGTAGAAGCGAAAAATCGTATCCTACCCAGGGCAGTGTCAACGGGCCTGTCACCATGCGGACAGCCATCCAAAAATCCTTGAACCTGTCTGCGGCCCGCGTTTTGATGGAGATGACGGCCCCCACCCCGACGGAAGGCATTGAAAATGCTGTGTC
>UREB01000141.1 GCA_900546685.1 uncultured Eubacteriales bacterium
CTTCCGATCTCTTATTGCCGGTAAAGGCAAAGGGAGAGGTTCGGTTGCGGTCGGTGGTGTCCTTGGTAAAGCTGGGCAGTACATCCACCCCTACGCTCATCTTGCACTTGCTCTTTTCGCTGTATGCGCGCCCCGCCTCCAAAGCGTCCAAAAGCTCTGTCAGCTCATCGCCCAAAAACATCGAGATGATGGCCGGCGGGGCTTCGTTAGCGCCCAGGCGGTGATCGTTGCCGGCGGAGGCTACGGAGATGCGCAGAAGGTCGGCATATTCATCCACCGCTTTGATGACGGCGCTTAAAAACAGCAGGAACTGCGCGTTTTTGGAGGGCGTGTTGCCGGGCTCCAAAAGATTTTCGCCGGTGTCGGTGGAGATGGACCAGTTGTTGTGCTTGCCGCTGCCGTTGACGCCATCAAAGGGCTTTTCATGCAGAAGGCACACCAAACCGTGCTGGGAGGCCACTTTTTTCAAGATCTCCATCGTCAGCTGGTTATGGTCGGAAGCGATGTTGCTGGTGGTGAAAATGGGCGCCAGCTCGTGCTGGGCAGGGGCCACCTCGTTGTGTTCTGTTTTGGCGAGCACGCCAAGCTTCCACAATTCGTCGTTGAGATCCTCCATAAAGGCCTTGACGCGGGGCTTGATAGCGCCAAAGTAATGATCCTCCAGTTCCTGTCCCTTGGGGCTGCGCGCTCCGTAAAGCGTACGCCCTGTGAGGATGAGGTCTTCGCGCTGGTTATACAGCGCTTGGTCTACCAAAAAATATTCCTGTTCCGGGCCGACGGTGGTTAAAACCCGCGTGGCCTCGGTATTGCCGAATAGGCGCAAAACGCGCAGCGCCTGGCGGCTCAGTGCTTCCATGGAACGAAGCAGCGGTGTTTTTTTATCCAGCACTTCTCCGCCGTAAGAGCAGAACGCAGTGGGGATGCACAGCGTCTTATCCTTGATAAAGGCATAGCTGGTAGGGTCCCAGGCGGTATAGCCGCGGGCCTCAAAGGTGGCGCGCAGCCCGCCGGAGGGAAAGCTGGAGGCATCCGGCTCACCCTGGATCAGGTTTTTGCCGGAAAACTCCATGATGACTTTTCCGCTGCCGCAGGGGGAGATAAAGCTGTCATGCTTTTCCGCCGTGACGCCCGTCATGGGCTGGAACCAATGGGTAAAATGTGTGGCCCCTTTTTCAAGGGCCCAATCCTTCATGGCGTTGGCGACGATGTTGGCCACCTCAGGATCCAGCCGGCTTCCCTTTTGGATGGTTTCCTGAAGGGCCTGGTAGGTCGCTTTGGGCAGGCGCGCCTGCATGACGGTATCATTGAAAACCAGGCTGCCAAACACATCGGAAATTGTTTTCATGCTGATCTGTCCTCCTTAACTGATCGTTGCCATACAGGGCCGGCGTTAGGGGATGGTGGCCGCCGTGTGGACGTTGAAAAATAAAAAAGGCGCCGTGGCATACACCACAGCGCCTTTGCTGATGGTGGAAGTATACGCCGAAAAAAAGATCCTGTCAACCCCTTTTTGGAAAAAATGCAAGGGAAGCTTTGGGGAGGGGAAAGGATGCAATACGGCCGCTTTTATCAATATAGCACGCAATGAATAAAGAAGAAAAAATAATTATATATAAGTAAACATAATAATTAGTGAAATTTTTTCTTCAAAATTTTATTTTTCTATTGACGCTGCGGATCTGGATTGTGTATAATGCATCCACTAACGGTAGACAAAGGCGTTTACCAAGAATACAGTGGTTCTGTATTTTTGGTAGGCGCCTTTTTCATTTTCTGTAAAGGAGGCAGGCAAATGCTGCGCGAAGGACAAACCAGAATCCCATCGGGGTGCGCCATCTCCGGGATCTTTTCCAAGCAGGGAAAAGCGATGAACGGGGCGGACATTGTTAGATCCATGGCAACGATGCATGATCGTTCCAATGGCCTGGGCGGCGGATTTGCTGGATACGGCATCTATCCGCAATATAAAGATTATTATGCGTTCCATGTTTTTTATGAGGACAACGAAGCGAAAAAAACATGTGAGGCGTTTTTAGAAAGGCATTTTGAGATCATCAACCTTTCTAAGATCCCCGTGCGAAAAACCCCGGCCATTACGGATGCGCCGCTGATCTGGCGCTATTTTGTGCAGCCTCTGCCCACCAAGCTGGCGGACAGCCAGCTGGATGAAAAGGAGTTTGTTGTAAAATGCGTGATCCGCATCAACGTGACCATCGACGGGGCGTACGTATTCTCCTCTGGTAAAAACATGGGGGTATTCAAAGCCGTAGGGTTTCCGGAGGATGTAGGGGCATTTTACCGGCTGGAGGAGTATGAGGGCTATTGCTGGACGGCCCATGGCCGGTATCCGACCAATACGCCGGGCTGGTGGGGCGGCGCGCATCCGTTTGCGCTTCTGGATCTATCGGTGGTGCACAACGGAGAGATCTCCTCTTACGATGCCAACCGTCGGTACATCGAGATGTTTGGCTATCAATGCACGCTGCTGACGGATACCGAAGTGATCACCTATATCATTGACTATTTGCTGCGCAAAAAAGGACTGACGCTGGGCGAGATGGCAGAGATCATCGCCGCGCCGTTCTGGTCTACCATTGAAACAAAGCAGGAGGCGGAGAAAAAACGGCTTACCTATTTGAGAAACCTGTACAGCAGCATGCTGATCACAGGGCCGTTTTCCATTCTGCTGGGCTTTGAGGGCGGCATGATGGCGCTCAACGATAGGCTTAAGCTGCGCAGCATGGTGGTAGGCGAAAAGGACGATAAGGTATACATTGCCAGCGAGGAGTGCGCCATCCGCGTGGTAGAGCCCAATGTGGACCGCGTATGGGCGCCGCGCGGCGGGGAACCTGTGATCGTAACGCTGGAAGGAGGGAACCGATAATGGCGATGGATTTTTTGTATCCGGACTATGAAGTGCAGCGAAACTATACAAAATGCATCGGCTGCCGTATCTGCGAAAAGCAGTGCGCCAACCAAGTGCATTGGCTGGATGAAAAGGACGGCCTGATGAAAAGCGACGATCAAAAATGCGTGAACTGCCACCGGTGCGTGTGCCTATGCCCCACGCATGCGTTGAAAATCGTAAAGACGGACCACACTTTTAAGGCCAACGCAAACTGGACGGGCGAGACCATAGAGGAAATATACCGCCAGGCAGGGACGGGCGGCGTGCTGCTCTCATCGATGGGCAATCCCAAGCCGCTTCCGGTGTACTGGGATAAGATGCTTATCAATGCTTCACAGGTAACCAACCCCTCCATCGATCCGCTGCGCGAGCCGATGGAAACCAAGGTATTTTTAGGCAAAAAGGACGCCGAGATTCGCCGCGATGAAAACGGACGCATCCTGCCGGCAATGGCGCCCCAGCTGGAGTTGGCGATGCCGATAATGTTTTCTGCGATGAGCTATGGATCTATCAGCTATAACGCGCACGCAAGCCTAGCCAAAGCGGCCAGCGAGCTGGGCATCTATTACAATACCGGCGAAGGTGGCTTGCATGAGGATTTCTACCAATACGGGCCGCACACCATCGTGCAGGTAGCTTCCGGACGGTTTGGCGTATACAAAGAATATTTGGAGGCCGGCGCGGCCATTGAAATCAAAATGGGCCAGGGGGCAAAGCCGGGCATCGGTGGCCATGTGCCGGGTGAAAAAATCGTGGGTGATATTGCCAAAACACGGATGATTCCGGAAGGATCGGACGCCATTTCGCCCGCGCCGCACCATGATATTTACTCCATCGAGGATCTCAGGCAGCTGGTATTTTCGCTCAAAGAGGCCACCGAGTATCAAAAGCCGGTGATTGTTAAGGTTGCGGCTGTGCACAACATAGCGGCGATTGCCAGCGGCATTGCGCGCAGTGGCGCCGACATCATTGCCATCGACGGCTTTCGCGGCGGCACAGGCGCGGCGCCTACCCGTATCCGAGACAACGTAGGCATCCCCATTGAGCTGGCCCTGGCCAGCGTAGACCAAAGGCTGCGCGAAGAGGGGATCCGCCACCATGTATCGCTGGTGGTAGGCGGCAGCATCCGCAACAGCGCCGACGTGGTTAAGGCCATTGCGCTGGGCGCGGATGCGGTGTATATTGCCACGAGCGCGCTGCTGGCGCTGGGCTGCCATCTGTGCCGCAGCTGCCACGCGGGCAAATGCAACTGGGGCATTGCCACGCAGCGTCCGGAGCTGGTCAAGCGCCTAGACCCGGAAGTGGGGAGCCAGAGGCTGGTGAATTTGCTGACGGCCTGGAACCACGAAATTAAGGAAATGATGGGCGGCATGGGTATCAATTCCATTGAAGCGCTCAAGGGCAACCGCCTGATGCTGCGCGGCGTAGGGCTGACGGATCGTGAGCTCAGCATTTTGGGCATCAAGCATGCGGGCGAATAAAGGCGGAGGACTGACAATGAAACAGACTTTACTGCCATCAAAGCTAGGCGCCGGCAGCAGGCGTATACGCATTCATCAGCGGGCGTGGACGACGTATTTTGCCAAGGCAGCGAATGCGCAGCAAGGAGGGGTAGAACGATGAAAATCGATGCAAAAGATCTGCATTTCCGCACGCTGAATGAAAAGGTGCGGGAAAGCGGGGATAGGGAGATCATCATTGAAAACTGTATGGGGCATCGCTATATCGGCAGCGGGATTGAGCGGGCACATATCATGGTGCACGGTATGCCGGGCAATGCGCTGGG
>UREB01000142.1 GCA_900546685.1 uncultured Eubacteriales bacterium
TGTCCGAATGGTTTTTGCCCAGCTTGTCAAGGTGCTTTACAGCGTTGTGGATCGCATGTATATTGGGCATTTGCCAGAGGTTTCGGCCGCTGCGCTCACCGGGATTGGCCTTACCTTTCCCATCATCTCCATCGTTACGGCATTTGCCAACCTGTTTGGCACCGGTGGCGCACCTTTGTTTTCCATCGCGCGCGGCGAAGGCAACTCCAAGCGCGCCTCTCATGTCATGGCCAGTACATTTGTCCTATTGATCATAACAGGCATCCTGTTGATGGGAGTTGGCTTTTGGCTAAAGCGCCCAGCGCTCTATTTATTTGGCGCCAGCGACGCTACCTTTCCCTACGCCAATGATTATCTTACCATCTATTTGTGCGGCAGCGTTTTTGTCATGCTTAGTCTTGGCATGAACGGCTTCATCAATGCCCAGGGATTTGGCCGAAAAGGCATGCTTACCGTCGTCATCGGTGCCGTTATCAATATCGTGCTGGATCCCCTTTTTATTTTTGTCTTTGGCATGGGCGTTCAAGGCGCCGCCATCGCCACAGTGATCTCGCAATTTGTTTCCGCATTGTGGGCTATATCCTTTCTATCCGGCAAGCAGGCCCTCATTCAGCTTAAAAAAGAGGATATGCACCTCTCCTTCCCGCTTGTGCGCGAGATCGTAGCCCTGGGCCTATCTGGATTTATCATGAATGTCACCAACAGTGGCGTACAAATCGTATGCAACGCCACGCTAAAGCTCTTTGGGGGCGATGTATATGTCGGCGCTATGACCATCATCAATTCCCTTCGAGAGGTAGCCTTTGCGCCCATCAATGGCTTAACGGGTGCAGCGCAGCCCGTTCTGGGCTTCAATTACGGCGCAAAGGAATATGCGCGTGTGCGGCAGGGCATCAAGTTTATGTCTGTTTTATGTGTTTCCTATACCACCTTCATCTGGCTGTGTCTTTTGATATTCCCTCATCCTTTTATTGGAATTTTTACCAGCGATACTACTCTGCTTACCGTAACGGTGCCGGCCATGCACATCTATTTCTTTGGTTTCTTTATGATGGCATTGCAAATGTCCGGGCAGACTGCTGCTGTTGGCCTGGGGCGCTCCAAACAAGCGATATTCTTCTCTCTGCTGCGCACGGCGTTTATTGTCATTCCTTTAACCTTGATTTTGCCCAGGCTCTTTTCTTTGGGCGTCAACGGAGTCTTTTTGGCTGAACCCATCTCCAATTTCATTGGAGGAGGCGCTTGCTTTATCACCATGCTTTGTACGATCTGGAAAGAATTGGGGCAAAAAGAACGGCAATCCAAAACCTCTACCCCAGCAAAAGAAGAGTAAGCGCAATGGTCCTTAAAAAGGGCCTTTTCTTTCGCTTCTTTCTCTGTCCGCCCTTGCATATGGTGATAACGCAAAGGAGGCGCTCTATGTCTTTCCCTTGGATTGCCGATGCGCACACGGATTTTTTGTCCCGTGTTTGGCACAATGCATCTATCCTGCAGCCTAATTCTTCCGACCAGGGACAATTTAGCCTGGCCGGACTTCAGCAAGGAAAGATCGGTTTACAGATCTTTGCCCTGTTTATCGACAGCAGCCGGCCGGAACATCCCGTTTCGCAGTGCCTGCGCCAGCTATGCGCCTATGATCGCATGCTGAATGCATGGGGCCCGTATTTCATCCTCCCCGCAGAACTGGACACCCTGGCCTGCCCTTTTGGCTCTACGCGGGCCGTTCTATCCATAGAGGGCGGAGAAGCATGTGACGATAGCACCGAGCTATTGCAACTGTATGCCCGTCTCGGCGTTCGCGCCATGTCTCTTGTTTGGAATCATGCCAATACGCTTGCATATCCGGCTTTGGATGGCCAGCACACCCAAAACGGCCTTACCACGCAAGGAATGCGGTTTGTACGTTGCATGAACGAATACCGCGTAGCCATCGATGTTTCCCATCTGAATCCTGCTGGGTTTTGGGACTGTATCTCGTATTCACAGGCGCCTTTATTCGCCTCTCACAGCAACGCTTATGCGCTTTGTCCTCATCCCCGCAACCTTACAGATACACAAATCCGGGCTCTGATCGAGCAAGACGGTTATATCGGCTTAAACTTCAATGCAGCCTTTCTCTCCACTTCTCAAAGCAGCGTACAAGATATCGTTCGCCATGCCTTGCACATCCTAGATCTTGGTGGAGAAAACAGTTTGGGATTCGGTTCGGATTTTGACGGCGTGACGGCTCTCCCATACGGGCTCCATGGCACACAAGATTTTTCGTTGATCCTGCAAGCCTTTCAAAACGCCGGTATTCGAGGATCGCTGTTGGATAAGATCGCTCATCAAAACTTAGTACGCTATCTTTCACAATTTTACTGAATCCTGTCAAATCTCGGGGATAACCCGAGATTTGTTCTCATAAGGTTAGTCGTAAGGTTCTTACGTGCCATTTGACCCTATGAGAAAGGATGAGCACCATGCGAAAAGCGAAAAAGTTCTTGCTGAATGCTATCATTTTATCTGGTACTTCGTTATTGGTTCGCATGGTCAGCGTCTCTTTCGGCGTCTATGTCGCCAATCAAATTGGATCAGAAGGCATCGGTGTATTTCAGCTCATTACCTCTATTTATATGTTTGCCATCACCGTAGCTACCTCTGGGATTCACCTTACGACTACTCGACTTGTCACCGAGGAATTGGCCGTTCGCTCTCCCGGTACAGCCAAGGCCGCGCTGCATAAATGCTTGAAGTACAGCGCTTGCTTTAGTTTTGGCACGGCGTTTGCCCTATACTTTGCTGCGCCATGGATGACCAGTATTTGGCTACATAATAGAATCACAGTAAGACCTTTATCAGCCCTTGCGCTTAGTTTGCCGCCACTGGCGCTCTCCTCTGTCTTTACCGGATATTTTACCGCATTACGCAATGCAACCAAAAACGCCAGCGCACAAATTCTCAAACAGGGGATCAAAATCGTCATTACCCTTCTCCTTTTACGGCAATACCTCCCGCAGGGCATAGATGGCGCCTGCTTATCTCTGGTTCTAGGCGATGTAGCGGCAGAAGTCTTTTCCTTTTTATATTTGGGGCTGCTTCTAATCGTGGATCAGAGGAAAAAAGCACAAAAAACAAAAAAACATCCTCAGCTCACAAAAAAAATGTTGGGGATCTGTCTACCCATCGCTTTCAGCTCATATGTACGCTCGGCGCTTGTCACAATAAAACAAGTTATGATTCCAAATGGACTGGAAAAGTCTGGTATCAGCTGCGATGAAGCCATGTCACAATACGGTCTAATCGGCGGTATGGTCATGCCTGTCATCATGTTTCCCTCCGTTTTACTTTCATCCGTCAGTACATTACTGATTCCAGAAATCTCGGAAAAAAATGTACAGCACAAAAATGGACAGATACTCCACGTTTTATCGCGCATTTTCAAAATCACTCTTTTATTTTCCATCTGCATCAGTGGTATTTTATTTGCGTTTGCAGACCAACTTAGCTTGGCGCTATATCATAGCTTACAAGCTGCTCCTTATATCAGAATTTTAGCGCCGCTGGTAACGCTTATGTATTTCGATGAAATCGTAGATGCCATCCTAAAGGGGCTAAATCAACAGGTCAGGGTGGTCGGCATCAATATATTGGATACTATCGTAGGGATCGGTCTTATTTACACCATTCTTCCCTGGTGGGGATTAGCCGGATACATTGCTGTTATCTTTATAACTGAAACCCTGAACGCTCTCCTCAGCATTCGAAGGCTGTGCAAGGTTACCAAGTTTCATATAGATTTTCAGGGCTGGATCCTATCACCTACCATTTGTATTGCAATTTCTGTACTGCTGCTTCGCATACTTTGCCTCTCTGGATTGACCATCGTTTGGTCCATTCTCTTATCGTTTGTTATCTATCTGGTTTTATTGCTCATCACAGGTACCCTCAAACGCAAAGATTTTAAGCTTTAAAACTTTATATAAACGTATCATGATATTTTGTATATGATTTGCATTAAATAAGAAACAACAAAAAAAGCCGAAGATAATCTTCGGCTTTTATGGCTCCTCCAGTAGGGCTTGAACCTACGACACCGCGGTTAACAGCCGCGTGCTCTGCCAACTGAGCTATGGAGGAATATAATAGAATCCGGCAGTGACCTATCTTCCCAGGCCGTTGCCAGCCAAGTATTGTCGGCGCGTGGGAGCTTAACTTCTGTGTTCGGAATGGGAACAGGTGTGGCCTCCCAGCCATTACCACCGGAAATCTTAAACCTTGTCTTGCGTAAGTACCTTCACAACTGCATAGGAATCTTACTCCGAAAGTATAGCAAATCTTTTTGTTTTGATCAAGCCCTCGGCCTATTAGTACCAGTCAGCTACATGCATTGCTGCACTTCCACACCTGGCCTATCAACCTTGTAGTCTTCAAGGGGCCTTACTCCATAAAGGAAGGGAAATCTCATCTTGAGGGGGGCTTCACGCTTAGATGCTTTCAGCGTTTATCCCGTCCACACGTAGCTACCCAGCTATGCTCCTGGCAGAACAACTGGTACACCAGCGGTGTGTCCATCCCGGTCCTCTCGTACTAAGGACAGCTCCTCTCAAATTTCCTACGCCCACGACGGATAGGGACCGAACTGTCTCACGACGTTCTGAACCCAGCTCGCGTACCGCTTT
>UREB01000143.1 GCA_900546685.1 uncultured Eubacteriales bacterium
ATGTTTCATTTTCCCCCGTTTGATGAAAAGCAAGCGCCCAATGAAATCACAGCGCTGCTGCATGAATACGGCGTGCAGCGCGTGGTATATGGGCATCTGCACGGCAAGAGCCTGCAGCATGCGTTTGAAGGCACGCTGGACGGCATACAGTACGAGCTGGTGTCGTGCGATCATCTAAACTTTGCGCCAAAGCTCATCCTGCCTTAAGAAGAGAAAAAGACCCGAAAGGGTCTTTTTTTTGTACAAAGAAAGGGAAGGCGGGTGGCGCACGGTGGAGGCCGGTGGAGGGCAATTTCAGCAAAAAGGCGAACAAACGTTCCTCAAATCCCTATTTTGGATAGATTTACCAGCGATTTTGGGGCTACTTCCCCTAAAAAATACAAAAAAAGTGGTCCAAAGTGGATTTTGGTGGTTGAAAGTGGATGGGAGGGGATTTATAATACTAACATAAGGAAAGGAGGGGTTCCGTATGGCCATGAGTCAGCTGACAGGCGAATTTTCACATACCATGGATGCCAAGGGCAGGGTAAAAATGCCCGCAGCCTGGAATGAAGACCTGGGCAGCAAATTTATGGTTACGCGCGGAACGGGCAATATGCTCTTTATCTTCTCCATGCCTCAGTGGGAGGTGTTTTCCCAAAAGCTGATGGCGCTTCCTTTGATGGACCCGAAAGCGCAGGCGCTACGCCGAATCTTTGGCGCGGGCGCCAGCCCTTGCGAGCTGGATGCGCAGGGCCGCTTTGTGATCCCAAAGCAGCTGCGCACCTATGCCAAGCTGAAAAAAGACGTGGTCATCGCCGGTGCGTTTACCTGGGGCGAAATTTGGGACGCAGAGGCGTGGAACGAGTATGAACAGCAGTTTGCAGACGGCGCCGGCGATAGCTTTATGGAGCTGATGCAGTCTGCCACAGAGGCCTTCTCGATATGACAAGCTACACCCACAAATCCGTATTGCTTATGCAAAGCGTAGACGCGCTGGCCCTTTCGCCCGGCTGCATCGCCGTCGACGGCACCGTGGGGCTGGGCGGGCACAGCGAAGAGATCCTAAAGCGTGTACGCCCCAACGGCATTTTGATCGGGATAGACAGAGACAAAAACGCGCTCTTGATGGCAAAGCGCCGCCTGCCGGATGGGTTTATGCCCGTCCACGAAAATTTTTTCCACATGCCGCAGGTACTCCATTCCAACGGCATTCGGCAGGTAGACGGCATTTTGCTGGATCTGGGCGTTTCCTCTTATCAGCTGGACGAGCCCATGCGCGGGTTTTCCTACCAGCATGATGCGCCGCTGGATATGCGGATGGACGATACGCAGCTATATTCTGCGAAAAACGCCGTCAACGAGCTTTCCCGCGACGAACTGACCCGCATCCTCCGCGAATACGGAGAGGAAAAATGGGCGGCGCGCATTGCTCAGTTTATTGTGGAGCGTAGGGCCGAGCAGCCCATTGAAACCACAGGGGAACTGGTGGATGTCATCAAGGCCGCTGTGCCGAAAAACGCCAGGCGTGACGGCCCGCATCCGGCAAAGCGCACCTTCCAGGCTCTCCGCATCTTTGTCAACGATGAGCTGGATGGCTTGGGACAGGCCCTGGAAAGCGCGGTACAGTGCTTAAAGCCGGGCGGGCGCATTGCCGTCATCACCTTCCATTCGCTGGAAGATAGAATCGTAAAACAGACCTTCGCCAGGTTGGCCAATCCCTGCACCTGTCCGCCGGGCACGCCGGTGTGCATCTGTGGGAAACAGCCGCAGGTAAAGGTCATCACCAAAAAGCCGATTTTGCCTACGGAAAAGGAATTAGAGGACAATCCGCGGGCCCGCAGCGCCAAATTGCGCGTGGCGGAAAGGCTGAAACAAGCATAAAGTCCTAAAGGATGTGAATACAATGGCAGCAGTTCCCACAATGGGGTCCAACGCTTTGAAATACGGCTCCGCAGCACCCAAACGCATGCCCACCCAATGGGAGGAATGGGAGCGCCGGCAGCAAGAGCTGGAACGCCGCGAATATCTTAGACGCAAAAAAGAGGCGCAGAGAAAGCGCGCCCTGCGCGAAGCGAGGATCCAGGAACAAATACGAAAAAGGAACCGCAAACTTGCGCTTCAAAAGCTATCGCTGACCCTATTGGTCTGCGCTGTGTTTGCAATGCTGTCCGTTGTGGTCGTCCGGTATGCGCAGATCAGCAATCTGCAAATGAGCAATAATAAGCTGGAGCAAACGGTTTCGGATCAGCAGGCCGAAGTGGAAGCCCTGAACTTCAAGGTAAAACAGGCGACGGATCTGCAAAATATCGCGACACAGGCCAAAGAGCGCCTGAATATGGGCTATCCCAAGGCCTATCAGCTGCTGAATGTCAGCGCCGCCTCAGCAGGCGGCAGCCAGACAGACGGAGGGAAATAAAGTCAAGGGGATTCGCTTGCGGTTGCCCAAGGTGAGGAGTAGGGAAATGCAGGCTAACATACCAAAAAAATTGAAGGAACCTGCCAACCGAAAAAAGAGATTCCTGATTGTGCTGTGTTCGTTTACCGCGGTGTTCACGTTGTTGTTCTGCCGCGTGTTTTACTTACAGATCATCCAAGGTCCGTCGCTGGTGCAACGGGCCTTGTCGCAATGGACGCGCGTTACCTCTGTAGAGCCGAAACGCGGCGATATTGTAGACCGCAACGGCGAGGTGCTGGCACAGTCCGGCACGGCGGATACCGTTTTGCTGTATCCCAAAAAGATTGCGGAGGCGGGCAACGCGCAAACCATCGCGGATACGCTGGCACCGTTGCTGGGAATGGATGCGGCCACCATCTTGGAAAAGGCGCAGGATACCAGCAAGAGCGAAGTCTGGCTCAAGCGCCAAATCGATCGGGACGTGGCAGACCAGATCCGTGCGCTCAATCTAACGGGCGTCGGCTTTATGGTGGATACCAAGCGTTATTATCCCAAAGGCGATTTTCTAACCCAGGTGTTGGGCTTTACCTCGGTAGACGGCGAGGGCCTGGAGGGCGTAGAAGCCTACTACAATAAATACCTGGCGGGCACGCCGGGCGAATTGCGCGCGCAGACCGATGTAAAAGGCAACGAGATTGCCTTTGGCGAGGAATACTATGTGCCGGCCACCGACGGCTACACCGTCAGCCTTACCATTGATTACGTCATCCAGTCCTTTGTGGAAAAGGCGTGTGCAGATGCGTATGCACAATACAATCCCAAGGGCGTGATGTGCATCGCCATGGACCCCAACACCGGAGAGATCCTGGCGCTGTGCAACAAGCAGAGCTATGATCTGAACAGCCCGCCGCGCGACGATACCGAAACGCTCAATGAACTGAGCCGCAACCGCATTTTGGCGGACGCCAACGACCCCGGCTCCATCTTCAAGGTATTTACCATGGCGGCGGCGCTGGATACCGGGCAGACCAAGGACAGCGAAACCTTTACCTGCAACGGCAGCATCAAGGTGCAGAATACCACCATCCGCTGTACCTCTACCCACGGTACCGTAGATCTTAAGACCGGGCTTGCCAAATCCTGCAACCCGGTGTTTGTTACGCTGGCGCTTAGGATGGGCACGGATACCATGTACGATTATTTGAAGAATTTCGGCTTTGGCTCCAAAAGCGGCGTGGATATGTCGGCGGAGGCCAGCGGCATTGTCATTCCGCGCGAAAATGTGACGGACAACGACCTGGCACGCATCGGCTTTGGGCAATCCATTTCCACAACCCCCATCCAGACGCTCAACGCGTTCTGCTCTGTCATCAACGGCGGAGAGCTGTTGGAACCGCATATCATGAAAAGCGTCACCGATGCCGATGGCAACGTGGTGGAGGAAAGCAGTAAGGTGGTCAAGGCCAACCCGATCAGCAAGGAAACCAGCGACCATATGCGCGAAATGCTGGAGGACGTTGTCAACGAAGGCAGCGGCAAAAACAGCTATGTAAAGGGCTTCCGCGTCGGCGGCAAGACAGGGACTGCGCAAAAGTACGATGAAACCGGCAAGGTGAAAGAGGGCGCGCACTTGTCCTCCTTTATCGCGTTTGCGCCGGCCAACGATCCTAAGATCGCCATTTTGTTTATGGTAGACGAGGCGGATACCTACAACGACTACGGCAGCACAGTAGCCGCGCCTTATGTTGGACAGATTTTAGAGGATACCTTAAAATACATGAAGGTAGAGCCCCAGCTGACCGAGGAAGAGCAAAAGGAACAGCAGGAAGAGGAAAAGAAGGTAGCGCAGGTGGAAAGCGTGATGGGCATGAGCCAGGAGGACGCAGTCGCCACGCTGGAAAAGCAGGGGTATAAGGTAACGGTGAACGGCGAAGGGGTGGTCTCTTCGCAGATGCCGGCCCCCGGTACCAATTTGCAACAGGGCGAAACGGTGGTCATTACCCTAACGCCGGCTACGCCGACGCCCATCGTGATGACAGAGGTGCCCGCCCTGGTGGGTAAGACAAAACAGGAATGTGAGCAGCTCTTGGAGGAAGCCGGGCTGACGGCCTATTTCCACGGGACAGGGAAAAAAGTGACCTGGCAAAACAAAAAGGCGGGCACAGAGGTGCAGCAGGGCACAGAGATCCGCTTGGAGCTGGGCGACTAGTACATAGGAGGAATGACGGCATGAGATCGGAAGAGCACACGTCTGAACT
>UREB01000144.1 GCA_900546685.1 uncultured Eubacteriales bacterium
CGGTATATGATGCTATGGTGCGCTTAGCACAGCCTTTTAACATGTCTGCGCCGCTGGTGGACGGGCATGGCAATTTCGGCAGTGTAGACGGAGACTCTGCGGCCGCTATGCGATATACCGAAGCCAGGATGACCCCGTTGGCGCTGGAGATGCTGCGCGATTTGGATAAGGATACCGTTCCCTTTTCGCTAAACTTTGATGATACCTTAAAAGAGCCGGACATGCTGCCCAGCCGTTATCCCAATCTATTGGTCAACGGAGCGAGCGGCATTGCCATTGCATTGGCGACAAATATACCACCGCATAATCTAGCGGAGACCATCGATGGCGTTGTGGCATATTATCAAAATCCTCAAATTTCCTTAGAGGAAATGATGACGCATATCAAGGGCCCGGACTTTCCCACAGGCGGTTTTTGCAGCAATGGGGAAGAGCTAATAGAAGCGTACCGGACAGGACGAAGCAAGATCAAGGTGCGCGCCAAAACAGAAGTGGAAAGGGAAAAAAGCGGTAAGAGCCGGATCGTTGTAACGGAGCTGCCATACCAGGTGAATAAAGCCAGCCTATTGGAAAAGATACAAAAGCTAAGGGAGGAAAAGAAAGGGTATCTAGCAGGCATCTCCGATATTCGCGATGAATCGGATCGAGAAGGAATGCGCGCGGTCATAGAACTGCGCAAAGATGCGGATGTAGAAAAAATTCTTCAATATCTCTATAAATATACTGATTTTCAGATAACATTCGGTGTTAATATGGTAGCGATAGCGGAGGGAAAGCCACAGCAGCTAAGTCTATTGGATCTAATTCGCTATTATGCAGAATACCAAAAGGTCATTGTGCGGCGCCGTACCCGCTATGAGTTGGAGGAAGCAGAACAGCGCGAGCATATTTTGGCAGGCTTGATGATTGCTGTTCAGAACATTGATGAAGTGATTCGCTTAATTCGAATTTCTAAAAATGCGAATGAGGCGAGAAAACGCTTGATGGAAGCGTTTGACATCACGTCTGTTCAAGCACAGGCGATTTTGGATCTGCGCCTCCGTCGGTTGACGGCTCTGGAATTGGGCGAATTGAAACGCGATTACGAGCAGGTCGTTAAGCTGATTGCCAAGCTGCGTGGCATTCTCAACAGTGAAAAAAAGTTGATTTCCGTCATTGAAAAAGAGCTGTTGGAGATCAAAGGAAAATATGGGTTTCCTCGCAGAACAATGCTATGCGAATTGGAAACCGTGCACGCTTCGGAATTGGAAGTGAAAAAGCAAGCGGAACCGTGTGAAATACTGTTTACAAATTCGGGCTATCTAAAAAGGATCTCTTTGAAGGCCACGACAAAGGCCGCGCAGGAGGGCGGAGAGGATATAAAAACGCGCCTTCGCTGTATGACAGAGGATAAGCTGCGCTTCTTTACAGACCAGGGCAATGTGTTTGCAGTAACGGCAAGCGATGTAGCAGAATGTAAGCTAAAAGACAGAGGAACGCATGCCGCCTCGCTGTTAAATGGTCTGGGAAAGGATGAAAAGATCGTATCCATGCTGGTATTCGGGCAGACAGATACGCAGGATGTGCTGTTTGTCTCTAAGCAAGGACTTGTCAAGCGCACGGCTTGTGCTGAATATATTAAATCGCGCGGCAAGCTTGCAGCTTGCGGCCTAAAAAAAGGCGATGCTGTGCACAAGGTACTTTTGTTGGCACAGGATCAAGAACTATTGATGATCGGGAAAAAAGCAAATGCCATTCGTTTTTCCACCGATAGCATTCCGCAACAGGGAAGAACGGCTGCCGGCGTCAAAGCAATGGCGCTGGAGACGGGCGACGAGGTTCTGTTTGCAGATCTGATTGGACAGGAACAGGAACTGGCATTGTTTACCGAGCGGGGCTATGCAAAACGTTTGCCCATCGACGAGATCGAACCACAAAAGAGAAACGGCAAGGGGCAAAGGATCTTTGCATTGCAAAAGGATGGCGCAAACGGCAATGAGCTAGTATTTATCTGCTGGGTGCATTTGCAAGAGAATTTTACGATTACGCAGTTCCATGGTTCGCAAAGCAGCATTGAAGCAGTGCAGATTCCCAAAGAAACTAAGCAGGGAAAGGGTAGTCCTATTGTTCTATCTTTGTTTGACGATGTTGTAACGCAGGTGCAGCGTAACTTTTTGCAGACATAAATTCCATAAAAAAAGAGCTGATACACAGCTCTTTTTTCTTAAAACATTTTTTTGCGGAACATGATGATACCGGAAATGACGGATGCAACCAGAGAAATTCCACAGACGATCACGAACCCCCAGGGGCTGTTTTGAAAAGGAACCGGCACATTCATCCCCCAAAGACTGGCAAACAGCGTTGGGATCGTGAGCATGATGGTAATGGATGTCAGTAGCTTCATGACGATATTTAGATTGTTGGAAATGACAGAAGCAAAGGCATCCATCGTGCCGGATAAAATATCGCGATAGATGGTACACATCTCAATGGCCTGTTTATTTTCAATGATGACATCTTCCAAAAGATCTGTATCATCCGGATAGCGGCGTATGAATTCCATACGCATCAGACGCTCTAAAACCGCTTCGTTGCTTTTCAGGGATGTGGAAAAGTAAACCAAGCTCTTTTCTAGATTGAGCATGGCGATCAATTCCTTATTTTTCATGGATTTATGAAGCTCGCCTTCCAATTCCGTGCTCTTTTTATCGATCTGCCGCAAATACACTAGGAATTTGGCAGCATTGCGGTAAAGCAGCTGCAAAATGAAACGGCTTTTCTTTTTTGTCGAAAACCCTTTGACCCGGTTATTGGTAAAATCCTGTAATACGGAAGAGTCTTTGAGACATACGGTAAAGATGTTATCGTCTGTCAAAATAATACCCAGAGGGAATGTGGAGTTGATGATTCCCTCCTTATCGGATAATTCAATGGTCGGGGTATCTACGACGATTAAGGTCTGCCCATTTTCAGTTTCTATACGCGATCGTTCCTCTTCATCCAACGCAGCAACAAGGAAATCTCGTTCTACATCTGTGATGGCAAGCAGCAGGTCTATTTCATCCTTAGTCGGATTTACGACATGCACCCAGCAGCCGGATTCAATGGCATCCAGCAAATGAATCTTCTGATCGTCTGTACGGAAAAAAGAAATCATTTTCTCCACCTCATTTCTGTCTGATTCGCTGCTAAGTTCGCGCAACTTAGCAAAAAGGGCAAACACAAAAAACGCGTCCTTTCTCTCAGCCTTAAAAGACAATGAGAAGACAACGCTTTGCCCATTTTTATTTTATTATACCCGTCCGGTAAAAGAAAAGCAACGAAAGAAATGCATTCATATAAATGGAAAATCCATGGGGTCCGGTCGGTTGAAACAGTTGCATAGGAAAGCTGGCGATACGGAAAAAGAACAGTATTTTATCGCTGCATTGCAAACACGTAAATTTGGATTTCGTGGATGGTGTAGTTACAAAAAACAGGAAAAAACAGTAATTCTTTAGTCTAAAAAATCAGGTTTTGAAGGTTTCAATCTTGCCTTTGTATAAATGGTAGGCAACCGTTTGACAGCGTGAAATATCCATGGAATAATGAATATGATAAAATTTCCGGTCAAGGAAAGGAGCGGTAAAATGAAAAATCAGACAAGTCCCCTTGCTCCGCGCCGCCAGAGAGACTACGCGGGCGTGCTTTCCTCCATCCTGGCCATTCTGGCCGGTCTGCTCGTCGGCCTCATTGTTTTGCTGGCGACGAATCCCTCGAATGCATTCCCGGCCTTCAGTGCGCTCATCACGGGCGGCTTCTACAGCGGCATGAAGACCTTCGGCAACGTGCTGTATTATGCCGTGCCGATCATCATGACCGGCCTTGGCGTCGGCTTCGGCTTCAAGGCAAGCATCTTCAACATCGGCGGCGCCGGCCAGTTCATCGTGGGCGCTTTCTGCGGCGTCTATACTGCCAGCGTCTGGAATCTCCCCGGAGCACTCGGATGGATCGTTCCACTGCTGGCCAGCATGATCGGCGGCGCCCTGTGGGCCCTGCTCCCCGGCCTGCTGCACGCCTATCGCCGCGTGAATATCGTCATTGCGACGATCATGATGAACTACATCGGCATGTATCTTGTGAACTATCTCATCAAGATCGCCCCGATCTATGACAATGTGAAGAACCAGACCCGCCCCGTGCCGGCGGCTCACCGCCTCCCGACGGCCGGCCTGGAGAAGCTCTTCCCGGACAGCTCCGCGAATATCGGCATCTTCATCGTTATTGTTGTGGCCATCATCGTGTACATCCTGCTGGAGAAGACGAATTTCGGCTTCGAGCTGAAGGCCTGCGGCAAGAACCGCGACGCCAGCATCGGCTTCGGCGTCGATGCCAAGCGTATGATCATGACCGCCATGCTCATCTCCGGTGCTCTCATCGGCCTCGGCGGTGCGCTGCTGTACCTTTCCTCCGCCGGTAAGTACATCAAGGTCGAGGACGTACAGGCGGCAGAGGGCATGAACGGCATTCCGGTCGCCCTGCTTGCCATGAACCACCCGATCGGCATCATATTCACCGGTATTTTCATCGCGTATATGCAGGTCTCAGGCTTCTACATGCAGACCTACGGCTTCACGACGGAGATCGTCGACATCATCGTTTCAG
>UREB01000145.1 GCA_900546685.1 uncultured Eubacteriales bacterium
GTGTGCTCTTCCGATCTAGACCGGTCCACAGGCAATCCCTCCTAAAACATATGGGTTTTACAGTGTATCCGATCTTGCGCTGGCCTATGAACGCATGGGCAAAAAAACAGCGCAGGAGAGCCTGCGCTGCCACGGGAAAAAACGCCTAGGCGCGCTTTCGGCGCATAAGGCTGAGCGCTGCGCCCAGCGCCCCGCCCAGCGCGGCGGGCAGCACCCAGCACAGGCTGCTTTGGTACAGCGGCAAAATATGCAGAAAATCCGTGAGAAGAGGGAGGGCCAGGCCGGCGGATTCCAGCGCGTATAAAACGCTGACCACCCCGCAAAACGCTACGGCCATGGGGTAGCACAGCGGCGCCTTGCCGCATACACGGTGGCACAGGCCCAGCACGATGAGCACGATGGCCACCGGATAAAGGGCGTTTAAGACGGGCACGGAGACGGCCAAAATGGCATTGAGCCCAAAGATGGAGACCGCATAGCTGACCACGCCGAACACCAATACCCACGCCCGATAGGATAGGCGGGGAAACACGGTGGCAAAATATTGGCTGCAAGAGCTGAAAAGCCCGATGCAGGTATTCAGGCAGGCGATGACAAAGATCAGCCCCAGCAGCACCGAGCCCACCGGGCCGTACAAAAACGATACCGCGCGGGACAGCACCTCCGCGCCGTTTTCCGCGCCGGGGAACGCGCCGCCGCTGACCGCCCCCACATGCGCCAGCAGCGCATACACCAAAAGCAGCACGCCGCCCGCCAGGTAGCCGGCGCGCACGGTGCAGCGCACCACGGGCCGGCCCTCCGGCACGCCGCGGGCCTTTAGGTTGAGCGCGATGACAATGCCGAAATTTAGCGCGGCGATGGTATCCATCGTTTGGTAGCCATCCACAAAGCCGCGGGCGGCCGCCCCGCTTTGGTAGGCGCCCAGCGCCGGGCCATAGCCGCCGGGCGGATGCACAAAGCAGCCCACCACGATGCAGAGGATCAAGGCCAGCAGGCAGGGGCCGGTGATTTTGCCGAGGCGGTCCGTCAGCTTGTCCGGGCGCAGAGCCAGCGCCATGGCAGCGGCGAAAAACGCCAGCGCGTACACCGGCAGCACCCACCCGGGCGCGGACGGGAAAAAGGGCGTAACCGCCATTTCAAACGACGTGGAAGCGGTGCGCGGAATGGCCAGCCCCGGGCCGATGGAAAGGTAGACCAGCAGCGTGAACACAAACGCAAACCGCCGGCCCACCCGGCTCAATCAGCACGTCATGGTGATCGGTGCTTCCGGCACGGGAAAATCCCGATGCTTTATCCGTCCTGCCGTCTTCCAAGCCGTCAAACGCAAATATGGCACCGCCCAGGGGGAATCCGTTATCATTACGGATCCCAAAGGGGAACTATTTACCGATCTATCCGAATTCTTGAAAGACCAGGGATACCTGGTCAGGGTATTCAACTTGGTCAACCCAGCACACAGCGATAGCTGGAACTGCATGGCCAATCTGCACGGAGATCCATTCATCGCACAGATTCTGGTAGATGCGATCATCTCCAATACCAGCCATGACAAAGGCGATCACTTTTGGGATTCGGGCGAAAGCAACCTGTTGAAGGCTTTGATGCTGTACGTTGATCTCGATCCCACACTGGAATCGGCCGATAAAAATCTATCGTCGGTGTACCAGATGCTGATCCAGCATACTGAACGCCAGCTTTCCTTGCTGTTTGATCGGTTACCTTTGGATCATCCCGCCCGAGCACCATATAACCTATTTGCACAGGCCAGCGACACGGTTCGTGCCGGTATTGTCCTGGGACTGGGTACACGGCTTCAAGCGCTTCAATCCCCAGCCATCCAACGGCTAATCAGCGGTTCCGGCATCAGCTTGACCGCTCCGGCACAACAGAAGTGTGCGTATTTTGTGATTCTGAGCGACCAACATGATGCGTTTGATTTCCTATCGAGCTTGTTCTTTTCCATGTTGTTTATCGAGCTAATTCAGTTTGCCGACAACATGCCGGACGGCCGTTGCCCGGTACCCGTCAACCTTGTACTCGACGAGCTCAATAATCTGGGCACCATTCCCGCGTTCCCGCGCCGCGTCAGTAGCTGCCGATCGCGGGCGGTACAAATCTATATGGCTATCCAGGGATTGGGACAACTTCAAAATAGATATCCGGACAACCTCTGGGCAGCAGGTCCGACCGTTCGTTCCAATTTATACGGCGCAGCCAAACCACCGGAAGACTTTTAACTTTATTTTATTTATATAAAGGAGGTAAACAAATTGGCTACTCAAGAGACTGAATTTGATCTGACTACTGTGGATTCGCCCGAAGATAATCTCGTGACTCAATCGGACGCGGATGAGGGAGCGCGAAGTACAGAGGCGCTTCTATCAAACCGAAACGCCGTACCCGTAAAAAAGCGGAGGAGGTACCCTCAGAACCAGAGGCCGTTTTGCCGCAGCGTTCCCCTCGACAACGCGAAGCTATCGTCGCTATAGACGACTACCGCACCGTTGAAACCGAAGAAGATAAGCAACAGAATGACCTGTTGGATCTTATGGAATCCCTCAAAAGCAAGAAGCGATTGACAGGTACCATTCAAGGTGTAGAACGAAGTGCAGGTACAGCCGAAAGCTATGCAATAGTTTACCACGGCATCTATAAAATCATGATTCCTGCCAGCGAAGTGGTTAATCCACCGGCGGATTTCCGTGGTAGGGAACCTGCTGATGTAATGCATTATTTGCTACTCAAGCGTATGGGGGCAGAGATTGACTATATCGTACTGGGCATTGATCCGGAAGGCTTAGCGGTAGGCAGCCGATTGCAAGCAATGGCCTCCAAATGTCGGGAATCCTATTTTGCTACGGACAACGACGGAAACTATCGACTCCATGAAGGGGTATGCGCTGAAGCTAGAGTAGTTTCGGTCATCCGAGCAGGCATTTTCATTGACCTGTTTGGAGTGGAATGCTATATTCCGCTACGTGAGCTGAGTTACCAGCGTTACTTGGACGCATCCACCCATTTTGAGCCAGGACAGCGCGTGTTGGTGCATATCACCAGTCTGGACCGCAGTGACCGCGACCATATCCAAGTTACGGCTTCCATCAAACAAACCCAACAAGATCCATACGAGCAGGCCATGCGCAAATACATGGTAGGAAACCGGTATGTTGGTGTGGTGAGCGTCGTCGATACCAACGGCGTCTTCGTGGCTTTAGACGGTATCGACTGCCTTTGTCCATACCCCAAACGAGGCCGTCCGCCCAAAGGGGCCCGCGTTACCGTCCGAATTCTCGGTATCAACCAAGAATCTCACCGAATCTGGGGTGTGATTACTCATATATCCACCCAAATTTCCTGAAAGGAGGCTCTATCATGGAAACCGCACTCAGCCGGCAGGAACAGGTGCGCCGGCGCAATATTTCCATTGCCACCCGCAAGATGGTCGAGCAGCTGCTTGATGTAGAGGAATCCGATGACACATCCATCATGCTCAACTATCACGGGTTCTACTTGCAGCTCTCGTTTTCCGAAGCGCATCCGTTGATGGTCATCTACCTGGCACACGGTTTATCCCATGCCATTACGGTTAAGGATGCACGCCGAATCAACGACATCAATCAGCGCAGCATTTTGGGCAGCCACTCGGTCAACAGCCAAGTTGCCCTCCGTGCGGAAACGGAACTCGTCGCTGCGGATGGTAGCAGTATTCCGGCAGATGGGCTCATTGAGGTGATAGGGTTAGACACAGAACATAAAGGAGTGTTCACATCCGATTTGCCTTTTGGCCGCTTTTATGCGCAGGAGCTGGCTACAGACAATCATTATATCTTGAATGATACCCGCTACCCCATCATTTTTGACTATGCGGGACCTAGCACTGACACCGTCCATATCTCGATACATGATGGCGAGCCTATCTCCAATATCCTGAAACGTGGCAAGATCGACGGCCGTAAAATCAATCCAAATGGTGATGGTCTGGAAGGTGCAGTCATTGGCCTCTTCCCCGAGTCCGTCACCACATTTACTGAAGAAACGGCACTCATGACCACAAAGACCGAAAAGGGAGGAGCCTTCTCGTTCGCCAACGTACCCATCGGACATTGGCAGTGTGTAGAAATTGCTCCGGCCACAGGCTACATACTTGGCAATGAAATCCATCACGTCTACGTGACGGAAGATGGACAAACCATTCCCATTCAGCTAATCAACGCGCCAATCATGGGGCATGTACGGCTAACAAAAGTCGACACAGACTACCCAGACAACAAGCTCAGCGACGCCGTGTTTTATATCTATGAGGACAGTAACGGCGATCAGGCCTGGGATAAAACGGACGAGATGGTGGGACAGATGCAGGAAACCGAACCAGGTGTTTATGAGCTGAGGGACCTGCTTTATAACGGGTATTTCTGTATTGAGCAGGAAGCGCCAACTGGCTTTGAACTGGATCAGACATCACACTATTTTCGCATCGAAAACCATGGAGCAACTGTTGAAAGATCGGAAGAGCACACGTCTGAACTC
>UREB01000146.1 GCA_900546685.1 uncultured Eubacteriales bacterium
CTTCTTCCTGTTCATCCTTGCCCTCTACATAGAGCACACGGTATCCGTCAAAGCGCACAATGCTTCCCGTAGTTCTAAACGTATACGGCCCTCCTTCGATGTCCGCCGTCAACGTATCCGAAACCTCTCCTGTCATTTGGCTGGCCACAAAACGATTGTAAATCAATTCATACAACCGATATTGCTGCGCATCCAAACTCCCTTTCAGGCTTTTGGGTGTACGGTATAGCGAAGTTGGCCGAATGGCCTCGTGCGCATCCTGCGAACGGTTTTTATTGCGATAAAAATTCGGCTTTGCTGGCAGGTATTTGGGGCCAAAGGTGTTTTCAATATACTCTCTGGCCTGCGCCACGGCCTCGCCGGCAATGCGCACGCTGTCCGTACGGATATAGGTAATCAAACCCACAGCGCCTTGGCCCTCGAGGTCAATTCCTTCATATAGCTGCTGGGCCAGCCGCATCGTATTGGAAGGGCTAAAGCCCAATTTCCTGGAGGCTTCCTGCTGAAGTGTGCTAGTGGTAAACGGAGCCGGCGCCTTGCGCGTACGCTTTCCCTTTTTCACGCTTACAACTCGGTAGCTCTGCAGCTTAGCATCCTCTTGAATGCTTTTTGCCTGCTCCTCATTGACCAGCTCTGCCTTTTTCTTATCAATCTTTTCCAAGCGCGCTTCAAACTTCTGCCCTTGCTTTTCCTCGGAAAACTTCGCGGATAAGGTCCAGTATTCCTGCGGCACAAACGCTTCAATCTCACGATCCCTATCGCAGATCATACGCACTGCTACGCTCTGCACCCTTCCAGCAGAAAGGCCTGTACGCACCTTTTTCCATAGAATCGGGCTGATCTTATAGCCCACCAAGCGATCTAAAATACGCCTTGCCTGCTGCGCATATACACGGTCCACATCGATGGGCCGTGCATTTTGAATGGCATTCTTTACAGCCTTTTCCGTAATCTCGTTAAACTCGATGCGGCAGTCGCTATGTTCATCGATGCCCAGCAGCTGTGCAATATGCCAGCTGATGGCCTCCCCTTCGCGGTCAGGGTCAGTGGCCAGCAACACTTTTTTGGCCGCCTTTGCCTCCGTTTTGATTTCCGATAGGATCGCGCTTTTCCCGGTCATCTGTGTATATTTGGGCGTAAAGCCATTTTCCACATCTACACCGAGCTGCTTTTTGGGCAAATCGCGCACATGGCCTTGGGAGGCCGTCACATAATACTCCGAACCTAAAAATTTACCAATCGTATGCGCCTTGGCCGGCGACTCTACGATCACCAGCGTAGCATCCTTGGCATGCGCTTTACGGCGCTTGGCTGTCGTCTTTTCCCCATCTTTTTTCTTGGTTGTCTTTTTCGTTGCCGTCTTTCTCGTCGTTTTTTTTGCCGCCGTCTTTTTTGGCGCGGCAGCCGCCTTTATTTCATTCGTTTCCTTGATACTCTCTTCCATAGTCCCCTCCGATTTGGGAGTGTCCTTTCCTTTACTTTTCTAAAGTATAAACTCTACCTGGTAATTGCTTTATTATTCCTCGAATTTCCATCAATGTCAAGCAAGCGGATAATTGAGACGCTGCCAAACCCGTTAATTGGCATAGGGCGTCCAGCGTCAAATCACCCTTACTCAAAGCATCATATACCGTTTGTTCCATTTGGTCCATCGCTTGAAACGGAGCGGAGTTTTTCGGTTGTTTGTTTCTATCCGCCTGCCATCCCATTGCAAACAGCACATCCTCTGCACATGTCACAGGCATGGCACCTTCGCAAATCAGCTGATTGGTCCCTTTCGAAGCCGGTGAATCAATATTGCCGGGAACAGCAAAGACCTCTCTTCCCTGCTCCTGTGCCATGCGCACCGTAATCATAGAACCGCCCTTTTCCCTGCTTTCCACCACGATCGTCGCCAAGCTCAGCCCGCTTATGATCCTGTTTCTTGCAGGAAAGTTTCCGGGCGAAGGAGCTGTGCCCGGATAATATTCAGAGATCACACAGCCGCTTTGCAAAATCTGTTCATAAATTTTGCGGTTTTCTGCCGGATAAACCACGTCCGGTCCGCCGCCCAAAACAGCTATGGTAAACCCTCCGGCCTCCAGCGCACCGGCATGCGCCGCAGTGTCTATGCCTCTTGCCATGCCGGAAACTATGGTACATCCGTTTTGTGCCAATTCGGCAGCCAAGCGTTTGGCGGCCCGCACACCGTAGCGGGTGCAATGCCTTGTGCCAATCATAGCGATACACTGCTCCATCTCAGGTGCCCTGGCTCCCCTTGCATACAATACTGGGGGAGGATCGTATATCTCCTCCAGCAAAACAGGATATCCCTCTTCTCCTCGAAAATACAGCGCGATATCCATCTGTTCCAGCCTTTTTATCACCGATTCCAGTCGCACTTTGCTCTGTGCCCCAGTAATCAATGCCGCTGTCTTTGGGCCCCAGCCGCTCCAATGCTGTATCGTTTCGGCCTTTGCTTGATAAAACACTTCTTTTGCCGATCCATAATATGACATCAAGTCCTGATATTTTTTGGGGCCTATCTGATGGATGCTGCTCAACCAAACGATGTAGGATTGTTCCTCCGTCAATGCTATGCCCCCCAATATTTTCGATCCAGGCTCCGATACTGTACCGCCTCCGCTACATGCTGCACTTGGATGCTTTCGCTGCCCTCCAGATCTGCAATCGTACGGGCCACTTTCAAAATCCTTCCGTATGCTCTGGCCGATAATCCCATCTGTGCGAATGCATGCTTCATCACCGATTCCCCTTCGGTATCCAGTACACAATAGCGTTTTGTCAATCTCGTATCCAGCTGTGCGTTGCAATAGATGCCCTGGCCGCCATACCGCTTAAGCTGCAAAGTGCGAGCCTGGTCTACCCGACGCTTGATGTCTTCGCTGCTTTCCTCCTGCGTCTGGGAAGCAATGTCCTCATATTGAACCGCCCCCATCTCCACTTCCAGATCCATACGATCCAATAACGGGCCGCTGATGCGGTTGAGATACCGGCGTATCTGAAGCGGTGTGCACCGGCATTCCTCTGTTCCATATTGCCCACAGGGGCATGGATTCATTGAGGCCACCAACATAAACCGAGCCGGATACGTTGCCGTAGCATTGACCCTGGCCACCGTGACTTGATGATCCTCCAGCGGCTGGCGCAGCGCTTCCAGCGCATCCCTGCGAAATTCCGGTAGCTCATCCAAAAACAATACGCCGCCATGGGCCAGGCTCACCTCGCCCGGCCTTGCTTTTGGCCCCCCGCCCGTCAGCGCTGCTGTGGAAATGCTGTGATGCGGCGCTCGAAACGGCCTTTGCGTTACCATGCCAGGTCCTTCAACCCTAAGCTGCCCGGCTACGGACTGTATCTTTGTAATCTCCAGCGCTTCTTCAAACGTCATATTCGGCAAAATGCCGTTCAACGCCTTGGCCAGCATGGTCTTTCCTGTGCCTGGAGGCCCTATCAGCAAGATGTTATGTCCACCAGCCGCTGCAATTTCCATGGCCCGTTTGGCGCCCTGCTGTCCTTTGATCTGTGCAAAGTCTCCATAGCCATCGGCTGATCTCGGTAGATTTTCCCAGGAGATAGGTGCCTGTCTTTTAATCGTTGCTTCCCCGCTTAAAAACTGTACCGCTTCCTTTAGCGACCGGCATCCATACACCTCTAATCCCTCTACATAAGATGCCTCCGTTGCATTTTCATAAGGAACCAGCATTTTTTCGTATCCCTGTTTGTATGCTTCAATCGCCATGGCCAGTACGCCGGATACCGGGCGCAGCGTACCATCCAAAGACAATTCGCCCAGGATGCAGAAGGGCTCTGCCTTCTCCTTTGGAAGCGTCTCCATGGCAGCTAGCATGCCAACGGCCATCGGAAGATCATACAGCGGCCCTTCCTTTTTCATATCCGCCGGTGCCAAATTTACCGTAATACGCTGGGCCGGATACTCATATCCGCTGTTTTTCAGCGCGCTGCGCACCCGCTCCCTAGCCTCTTTGACAGCCGCATCCGGCAGGCCTACCAGCTCAAACGCAGGTAGGCCGCCGGAAATATCGATCTCCACCGATACCGGATATCCCACAATGCCCAGCAATCCAAAGCTATTGATTTTTGACAGCAAAACAAGCTTCCCCCCTTACTTGCTTTTAGAAAAACCACCAGGACGGCATCCAGCGTAGCCATTTCAATGCCCATGCTCTATCGATCATCGCCCCGCTCCAAACTGGATAAAACAAAGCAAACAGCAGAAGCGCCACAATCGCCAGCGCAATGAATGCCGCCTTGGCCCTTGGCCACCGTTTTACGATTCTTTGTCCCATTAAACAGGTACAAAGGATGATAAACGGTACCGAAGCAAAGTAGTGATAGATAAATGTAGCCCTTGTAATGAATACCCATGGCAGAAATGCACCAGCCAGGCAGATCAGCACATAGACAAGCGCATCCTTTTTGTCCGGCTCTTTGCGCCAAGCCTTGTTTGCCAGCATAAACAG
>UREB01000147.1 GCA_900546685.1 uncultured Eubacteriales bacterium
TCTTCTCTCCAATCCGGCTTCATAAAGACAAATCTCCTTTACAGATGTTGAATAGTATATAACATATTCGTCCTTATCTTAGCATACACTGAAGGAAATAGTAAATACCATTCAATATTTTTAGGAGATAGCATGTTCAAAATCAAAGCCCCAGACGGCCGCAACAATATCTCTGGCAAAAAGGTAAAACAATATCGTTTGGCAAAGAAAATGTCTCAATACAAGTTAGCCGCGAAGATCCAGGCTATGGGATATGATGTAGACAATCATTTTATCCGGCGGATTGAAAACGGCGAACGGTTTGTCACGGATATTGAGCTGGTCATTTTATCCGAAGCGCTCGGCGTATCCATCGATGATCTTTTAAGCTGACGCACATTTTCGCTATAAAAAAGAGCCCGTAAGCACGGGCCTTTTTTTATTCTTTTTCCAATACCATGGCTTCGCCGTCATATTCGGCGGACAGCTGGTTTCCGTTGCGCTGAAAAGCAATCGGCTGATCGAAATACTCGATGGTTACCGTATTGCCCTCCACAGTATAGGTTCCCTCTATGGACATGCCCATCAAAGACATTTTGACGGTGGTATCATCGACAAACTCCATGCCCAGGTCGCCCATGGACGCCAGCGCATCGCCTTCCATTGTCGTGCCCTGCGATTCAAACTTTACCAGCTTCCATTTGGTTCCGGCCAATTTTTCTTCTCCGCCGCAGCCTACCAGCGCCAACGCCAAAACCAACAAACAAGCCAACAGCAAACAACCTTTTTTCTTCAATTCAATCATCCCCTAATTTGTCAAAAATGTGTCATTTGGCATTGTATAGAACCCCTGCCCTTTTGCCAATAAAAAAGCCCCCTTGCGGGGGCGCCTTATGATTATTTCTTTGTAAAGTACATCGTAGCACCGCTGGCTTCAACAGAGATCTCGTCATTTGCCACGGTAAATTCCATGGTTTGCGAACCTTCCGTCACCATGATCTTATCGCCATCCAGCGTATAGGTAGCCTCTCTGGACGCCCCCATACCGCTGATCTCCAGTTTTGTATCGTCAATAAATTTGATGGACATTTCCCCTACCGTGCTATCCAGCATTTCTCCTTCCATCGTTACGCCATAAGCCTCTGCACGGGTCAGCTCCCAGGTCGTGCCGGCATAGGCGTTTCCGCCGCCACCGCAGCCAACCAGTACCAGCGCGCACAGTACCATACAGGACAAAAGCAAAGCCAGTTTCTTTTTCATTGAAGTTTCCTCCCTTTTTTAATTTGCCGAAGCAAAAAATAAGCATTTCCATACAGCACTTTTTTCAGTGAAAATCCGCTCTTTTAAGCGGCGTTTACCATTTTTCTCTCTAAAATGCATAGAACACAAATGCATACTTTTTCTGCCGTGTTTGTCAAAATTGCGGCATATTTTATTTATATTCATCATAAAGAATCGTATGCGCTTTGTCAATGAAAAAGAGCA
This sequence comes from uncultured Eubacteriales bacterium, assembly GCA_900546685.1. GTDB lineage: Bacteria > Bacillota > Clostridia > Christensenellales > QAND01 > UMGS1975. The sequence continues at coordinate 1,465 of UREB01000147.1, forward strand.
CATCCCATGAACTGCTCTTTCGCATTTATTTATCTACCCTTGTCAGATACGTTGTTAGGCCGATCTTATCCGGGCCAATGCCGATTTCCTTGCCGTTGTAGGTGCATTCCGTAACATTGCCGTCCAGCGTCAGCGTGAGCGTATCGCCCTCTAAGGTATAGGCGCCCTCTACCGTTCCCCGCCAGTCTGTGCGTGTACAGCGTAGTTCATCCAAAAACGCCAGGGATAGGTCTCCGGAGATGATAAAAGCATCCTCCCCTTTTACGGTGCTGCCGGTGTCCAATTCCACCCTGGATGCTTGCCAGCTCGTACCGGCCAAGCCGGGCTTTGCACAGCCCATCAGCGCCAGCGCGCAAGCCACCAAACATCCAAGGACCCATATAGCTCTTAGTTTCATATGCCCCCCCGCATGCCGTTTGGTATTGTTTTTATTCGGCATAATTCTGCTTTTACCATAACAATCGTTGGGTATGCTGTCAATCAAAAAAGCACGCCGTAAAGGCGTGCTTTTTGCAGTATGTGCTTAGAACCGTTTCTGGCGAATGGCAGCCTGCGCCGCAGCGAGCCTGGCTATGGGCACGCGGAACGGAGAGCAGGAAACATACGTCAACCCGATGTTATGGCAGAACTCGACGCTCTTTGGATCGCCGCCCTGCTCGCCGCAGATGCCCAGCTTGATGTTGGGGCGCTGTTCGCGGCCCATCTGCACCGCCATCTGCATGAGCTTGCCAACGCCTTTAACATCCACCGAGGCAAACGGATCCTGCTCAAAGATCTTGAATTCAAAGTAATCCGGCAGGAACTTGCCCGCGTCGTCGCGGGAGAAGCCGAAGGTCATCTGCGAAAGGTCGTTGGTGCCGAAGGAGAAGAACTCCGCTTCCTTGGCAATCTCGTCCGCCGTGAGGCAGGCGCGCGGAATTTCCATCATCGTACCGATGAGGTACGGGATGCGGTGCACCATGCGGTTGATAACCGATTCCGCCGTATCCTTGACGATCTTTTTGACAAACGCCAGCTCCTTGACCTCGCCCACCAGCGGGATCATGATTTCCGGCTGGATCATCACGCGCTCTTCTTCGCATACCTCGATGGCCGCTTCCATGATGGCCGTGGTCTGCATGCGCGCAATTTCCGGATAGGTCACCGCCAGCCGGCAGCCCCTATGCCCCAGCATGGGGTTGGTCTCGTGCAGGGAGATGGCCTTATCGTTGAGCTCTTCAAACGTTACGCCCATGGATTCGGCCAGCGCGCGGATTTCTTCCTCTTCCTTGGGGATAAATTCATGCAGCGGCGGGTCCAACAGGCGGATGGTGACCGGGCGGCCGCCCATGACCTTATACAGCGCCTTGAAATCCTGCTTTTGCATGGGCAGCAGCTCTTCCAGCGCTGCCTTGCGCTGGCGTTCGTTGTCCGCCAAAATCATGCGCCGCATGGAGGCGATGCGCTCTGCATCAAAGAACATGTGCTCGGTACGGCACAGGCCAATGCCCTCGGCGCCGAAATCACGGGCCGCCTGGGCGTCGCGCGGGGTATCGGCGTTGGTTCTGACGCCCATGGTACGGTAATCGTCCGCCCATTGCATGATGGTTTCAAAATTGCCGCTGATCTTGGCGGGCACGGTGGGCAGCTGCTCGCCGTACACGCGGCCGGTATTGCCGTCCAGCGAGATCCAATCGCCGCGCTTGAAGATACGGCCCTCCTCGGTACGGAAAAAGCCTTCCTCTTCATCGACGAAAATATCGTTGCAGCCCGCCACACAGCAGCGGCCCATACCGCGGCATACCACGGCGGCGTGGCTGGTCATCCCGCCTCTGGCGGTAAGGATGCCCTTGGCCTTGTTCATGCCCTGGATATCCTCCGGCGAAGTCTCTGTGCGCACAAGGATGCAGGCCTGGCCGTCGGCGGCCGCCTTTTCCACTTCCCCGGCAGAGAAATATACCTGCCCGGTGGCTGCGCCCGGCGAAGCGGGCAGGCCGACCGCCACAGGCGCCGCCTGCTTTAGCGCGTTTTCATCAAAGGTGGGATGCAAAATGGTGTTGATCTGCTTGGCGTCGATCATCAAGAGCGCATCGTCGCGGCCGATCTTGCCTTCCTCCACCATATCCACCGCGATTTGCAGCGCCGCCTGCATGGTGCGCTTGCCGTTTCTGGTTTGCAGCATATACAGCTTGCCGCGCTCGATGGTAAATTCGATATCCTGCATATCATGGAAATGCGATTCCAGCTTTTGCGCGATGCCGATGAGCGTTTCGTACGCTTCCGGCATATCGTTTTTCAGCTGGTCGATATGCTGCGGGGTGCGGATGCCGGCCACGACATCCTCGCCCTGGGCATTCATCAGATATTCGCCGTAAAATTTATTTTCCCCGGTAGAGGGGCTGCGGGTAAAGGCCACGCCGGTGCCGCAATCGTCGCCCATATTGCCAAAGACCATGGACTGCACGTTGACCGCCGTGCCCAGGGTGGACGGGATATCGTTGAGCTGGCGGTAATAATTGGCGCGCGGCGTATTCCAAGAACGGAACACCGCCTCGATGGCGCGGACCAGCTGCTCTTTCGGGTCCTGCGGGAAGGGCTTGCCCGTCGCCTTTTCATACAGGCCCTGATAGGTTTTGACCAATTCCATCAGGCTTTCGGCGCTCAGGTCGCGATCCAGCTTTACGCCCTGCGCCTGTTTGGCGGCCTCCAAGGCGGCCTCAAACGGCGTCATATCCAGCTCCATCACCACGTTGGCAAACATCTGGATGAACCGGCGGTAGGAATCGTAGGCAAACCGTGGGTTTTGCGTGGCCTCCGCCATGCCGCGGGCCGTTTCGTCGGTCAGGCCCAGGTTGAGCACGGTATCCATCATGCCTGGCATGGAGACCGCAGCGCCGGAACGCACCGACACCAGCAGCGGGTTTTTCGCATCGCCAAAGCCCTTGCCCGTCTTTTTCTCCAGGCCCTCCAGGGCCGCCATGGCCTGCGCTGTGATCTCTTCATCCAGCGTCTTGT
>UREB01000148.1 GCA_900546685.1 uncultured Eubacteriales bacterium
CTGCCGGCTACACATGAGCGCGTTAAATTCTTCAAAGCGCTCCAAGATCATAAGGCACGAAGCCAAACTGGGCTGTATTTGTTGGAAGGTGCGCGTCTTGTACGCGATGCGATGCTATCTGCCGCGCCCATTGCGCTATTGATGGTGCGCGCAGGCGACGAGGGGAAATACCGGGACGTCATTGAGTACGTCCAGCTTTCCGGCGGGCAGGTTTTTGCGGGCGACGACCGGGCGTTGGAGCGCGCCTGCTCTACCAAGACGCCACAAGGCGTCTGCGCTGCGGTGCTGATGCCAAAGGATCTGCGCCGTGTGTCCGGCCGGTATATCCTGGCGCTGGATCATGTCAAGGATCCGGGCAATATGGGTACCATCTTAAGGACGGCCCAGGCATTTGGCGCTTCCTGCGCAGTTTTAAGCGAGGGATGCTGCGATCCCTTTGCCCCCAAATGCGTGCGCAGCGCCATGGGCGCGCATTTTAAGCTCCATATTGCCTTTGCCGAAGATCTGCCGGCGCTGTTGTTTAATTATAAAGTAAACCGCGGATATACTGTCATTGGCGGACATCTGAATGGCCATAGCACTATGCCGGAGCTCAATAAAAACCGTATCTGCGTCATCGGCGGGGAAGCCAACGGGATGGAGGAGGCCACGGCTTTGGCCTGTTCGGCCCTCTACCGCATCCCCATGCCGGGCAAGGCGGAAAGCCTGAATGCAGCGGTAGCAGCGGGGATCCTTATGTTTCAGCTTTTTTCCTAAGCGTGCTTTACGCTCATGGCAAACCAAGGTATACTATATGTAACTTAGGAATTGCGATGGGAGGAATCAGCATGGATTTAGGTCTGCGGGGTAAAACCGCCATTGTAACAGGCGGCGCCAAGGGCATCGGGTCCGGATGCAGCGAAGTATTGGCCCAAGAGGGATGCAACGTCGTAGTGGTCAGCCGTTCGGATGAACGTCTGGTGCAGACTTTTGCGGACGGCCTGGCGGAAAAATATGGGGTCAAAACGCTAGCCGTATTGGCGGATGTCAGTAAATCCAAAAACATTGATGGCGTGTTTGACCGTGCCATCAGAGCCTTTGGCCAGGTGGATATCCTAATCAACAATGCGGGCGGCGGCGCGGCGCAAAAGCCCTTTGATGAATTGACGGATGAGGAATGGGCCTATGCGCTGGATAGCAACCTAAACTCTGCGTTTATGATGAGCCGGAGATTCATCCGTGAATGCCGTGCGCACAAGCGCGGGGGGCATATTGTCAATGTGCTGGCAAAGGCCGCCATCATGACAAACAGCCGTAACAATACCTCCTATATCGCTGCCAAGGGTGGGATGACTACGATGACCCGCGGTTTGGCCAACGAGGTCATAGACGATGGCATCTATGTCAACGGCATTGTGCCGGGGTATGTGGCAACGAGCGTATACCAGCCGGGCAGCGAAGCGTATGAATACAAAAAGCAGTTTTTGCGCGTAGGGTGGGCCACGCCGCGTGATATGGGCACAGTGGCGGCATTTTTATGTTCGCCATCTGCCTGCCAGGTCGTAGGCGCCATCGTGGATTGTTCCGGCGGCACGATGCTGTAAAATATGGTTGTGTTTCTGCCCAAATTATGATATAATGCCAACCAATCATAGAGGCAGCGATGAGGGAGAAAAGTAGCATTGTCCCTGGGCCAAAGAGAGGAAACGCCACCGGCTGTAAGCGTTTCCGGCCAAAGACAATGGGAAGTTCACTCCTGAGCTTTCTGCTGAACGGTTCAGTAGGCAGAACGGGCCGGCCCGATACAGCCGAGTGTGAGCAAGGGGCTTATTGCTCCTTGGAATTGCTGGTGGTACCGCGAACATGGCTTCGCCCTGCAAAGGGGGAAGCCTTTTTATATGCAATTATTATTTTGAACTTCATAAAGGAAATGGAGAGGAAACAGAGCATGAAAGAGCAACTGGAACACATTGCGCAGTCTGCGATGGAAGCCTTGCAAAAGGTGCAGAATTCCGCAGAGCTGGAGCAGCTGAAGGTGAAAGTGCTGGGCCGTAAGGGAGAATTGACGCAGCAAATGCGCCTTTTGGGCAAAATGAGCCCGGAAGAGCGCCCGGCCTTTGGCCAGATGGTCAATGCCGTAAGGGAGAAGTTGACTGCGGCCATGGAAAAGATGGAGGCGGACTTAAAAGAAAAGGAAAACGCCATCCGCTTTGCCAAAGAGGCAGTGGACGTAACGGCGCCGGGTACGCAGCTGCCCAGGGGTTCCTATCATCCGCTGTCGCTGGTGTTACAGGATATACGGGATACCTTCTTGGAAATGGGCTTTTCCATCAGCGAAGGACCGGAAATCGAGCTGGATCATTACAATTTTGAGCTGTTGAATATCCCTAAGGACCATCCGGCTCGCGATGAACAGGATACTTTTTATATCGACGACAACATCGTTCTTCGTACGCATACAAGCCCTGTACAGGCACGTACGATGCTGAGCCAAAAGCCGCCCATCAAAATGATCTGCCCGGGTCGCGTATTCCGCAGCGACGACGTTGATGCCACTCATTCGCCAGTTTTCCACCAGGTAGAGGGGTTGGTCGTGGATAAGGGCATTCATTTTGGCCATTTGAAATGGCTGCTGGATGATTTTGCCAAGCGCTTTTTTGGGCCGGATACACAAACCCGCTTTCGTCCTGGCTATTTTCCCTTTACAGAGCCAAGCGCAGAGGTAGATGCCACCTGCTCTGCCTGCCATGGCAAAGGCTGCCGTGTGTGCAAAGGAACCGGGTGGATCGAGATCCTCGGCTGTGGCATGGTGCATCCCAACGTATTGCGCGGCTGCGGGATAGACCCGGAAGAATACACAGGGTTTGCCTTTGGCATGGGCATCGACCGCCTGGCAAACATCAAATACAACATCACGGATATCCGCTTGTTGTTTGAGGGCGACGTGCGGTTCCTATCGCAGTTTTAGGAGGGGGAAGCGATGAAAGCACCGCTAAGTTGGTTACAGGATTTTGTTGATATCAATGTGGATATAGAGACGCTGACCCATACCATGATTATGCATGGGCTGGGCATTGAAGGCATCGAACGTGTTTACGGCGCGTATGACAGCATTGTAGTGGGTAAGCTACTTAAAATCATGCCGCATGAAAACAGCGACCATTTGCAGATTTGCACTGTGACAACGGGCGAAGAAACGCTGCAGATCGTGACAGGCGCACCCAATGTATATGAGGGCATGGTCTGCCCGGTGGCCAAGGTCGGTACAGTGATGCCGAGCGGCAATGAGATCAAGCCAGCTGTGCTGCGTGGCGTGCCGTCTGCCGGAATGCTTTGCAGCGGCAGCGAATTGGAGTTGACGGATGAAGATTGGAAAACGGCGAGCGTAGACGGCATTATGGATCTGGGCGCTGCGTTTGAGGCGCATTTGGGCAAGCCGGTATATGTGGCGCTTGGCTTGGACGATACCGTTATCGATTTTGAGATTTCGGCCAATCGGGGTGACTGTATGAGCGTTTTGGGCATTGCTAGGGAAATCGGCGCTGCGCTGAATGTGCCGGTACGCCTACCGGAGATCAAAACGCAGGAAACAGAGGACCTGGCAGGTCGCCATGTGAGCATCGAGGTGCAGGAACAGCAGCTTTGTCCACGGTATTCCGCACGCGTTATGACGGACATTGTAAGGGGCGATTCTCCGCGCTGGATGCAGCGCCGTTTGTTGGCGGCAGGCATGCGGCCGGTTTCCAATATTGTGGATATTACCAACTATGTAATGCTGGAAATGGGGCAGCCGCTGCATGCGTTTGATTACCATGCCGTGGCGGATGGGCATATCATTGTGCGAAAGGCCGGAGATGGTGAAGAAATGACCACATTGGACGGCAAGCACCATGTACTGGATGACAGCATGCTCATCATTGCGGATAAAAACGGCCCGCTGGCTTTGGCGGGTGTAATGGGCGGCCTGGAAAGTGAGATTACGGAAAAAACCGAGATGGTGCTGTTGGAAAGCGCCAAGTTTGACGGCCCCAATAACCGCCACACCTCCCGCGCACTTGGCATGATGAGCGAGGCCAGCGCCCGCTATATCAAGGGCGTAAGTGAGCAAAGCGTCGGCCTTGCCAGCGACAGGGCTGCTCAGCTGTTTGTGGAATTGGGCGTAGGCAAGGTGATGAGCGGACGAGTAGATACCCAAATGCGTACGCCGGAAAAACGGGAGATCACAGCGCGCGTCAGCCGTATGAACCTGTTGCTGGGCACCAAGATGACAGGCGAACAAATGGCGGCATGCCTTGCGCGTGAGGGCATCGAAACGCAGCTGATCCTGGATACCCTCCAATGTCGTGTGCCCTATCATCGGGATGATGTGGCCATTGAAGAGGACATCGCCGAGGAGATTGCGCGCATTGCAGGCTACGATAACATCCCCATGGAGCCGTTGTCCGTAGGCGCCC
>UREB01000149.1 GCA_900546685.1 uncultured Eubacteriales bacterium
ACGACGCTCTTCCGATCTGCTTTTCGCTGATGACAAATTCCAATACAGCGTCTCCTAAAAATTCCAGACGCTGGTTATTTTGGCCCACATTGCCATTGAAGCTGCAATGGGTCAGTGCAAGGCGCAGCAACGCCTCGTCCTGAAAATGGTATCCCATCGCCTCTTCAAAAGCTCGTAGTCGTTCCTGTCGTTTGGGCAGGACGCCTTGATATTCCTCTTTTTGGTTATTTGTTTGCTTCAATGTAGTTAACCACATCCTGTACTGTTACCAACGTGGTCATCGCTTCATCCGGAATCTCGATCTGATAAGACATCTCAAGCTCGGTTACAAGCTCCACCACGTCCAACGAATCCGCTTCCAAATCCTCTACCAGTTTGCTTTCCGGCTTTACGTTCGCCGGGTCGATGTTCAGTTGTTCTGCAATTACCTTTTGTACTTGTTCAAACATAAGTATACCCTCCTTTGGATCACACATCCGCGATTTCCAGGCTGCCCTCCGGCAAAGCCTGGATCTCTTCCCGGATAATGCCTACAACGTCGCCCATGCACATCTGCCTGCATTGGCGGATGGCATGGTAAAATGCTTTGCTGTTAGAGCTTCCATGAGCCTTAACAATGGCCTTGTTCACACCCAACAGCGGCGCGCCGCCATATTCCGTGTAATCCATCTTTTTCTTAAAATTTTTCAAAGACGGCATCATCAGCGCCGCTCCCATCTTGGAGCGGAATGTAGACGTCATCTCTGTTTTTAACATACTCATTAGCGCAGAGGCAAATCCCTCCATGAATTTCAGCACCACATTGCCCACAAATCCATCAGCGACTGCTACATCTGTCTCTCCGGATACCAAATCGCGCGCTTCCACATTCCCGGTAAAGTCGATCGGCATCTTTTTCAGCATTTGATGCGCCTTTTGTGTCAGGTCGTTGCCTTTATGCTCTTCTGCGCCATTGTTGATCAGCGCTACCTTGGGCGCCTTGGTACCCATGACCTTTTCCATATACACGGACCCCATCACGCCAAACTGCGCCAAATACTGAGGCTTACAATCTACGTTCGCCCCGCAGTCGATCAACAGCATTCCCTTGCCTGCTTTGGTCGGCAATACCGGCGCCAATGCTGGACGCAATATGCCGGGAATGCGCTTTACAATCAGCGTAGCGCCCGCAAGCACAGCGCCTGTGCTGCCTGCGCTGACAAATCCATCGCCTTGGCCGTCCGCCAAGGCGCGCAGTGCCTTGACCACACTGCTGTCTTTTTTCCTGCGTACCGCCATGACAGGCGCCTCGTTGTTATCAACGATCTCTCTGGCATCTACAATATCTAGCCGATCCTTTTCGTATTCCATGTCTTTTAAGATGGCTTCGATCTCCTCTTTGCGGCCAAACAGAGTCAAATGCAGATCCTTCATATCCTTCAGAGCCGCCACGCAGCCCTCTACAATCGCCTGGGGCGCATTGTCGCCCCCCATGGCATCTATCATCAACTTAATCAATGGTCTTTTCTCCCTTTTTCTTACAGTTGGAAACATTATACGCCAAGAAATCGGGCCCTGCAAGTTTTGCTTTCTCATCCCAACAAAAAAGAGCGCTCACTGCGCCCTTTTATTGTTTTAAGCAAATGTCTTACGCGTTTTGCTCTCTGGCTTCTTCTCTGGTGGTCAAAACCTTCTTATTGTTGTAATAACCACAGAACTTACAAGCAGTGTGAGGCGCCACAGGCTTTTTGCACTGTTGGCAGATCGCTACCGTCACCTTCGGCGCATTGGCATGCGTCCTGCGTTTGTCACGGCGGGTCTTAGAAGTTTTTCTCTTGGGTACGGCCATTGTTACACCTCCTCAGGCAAATCAAGCTTGCGCAAGATAGCAAATGGATTCTCTGTATTCATCTCGCAAGAACAGTCTGTTTCGTTTCTGTCCACCCCGCAAATCGGGCATAGCCCCTTGCAATCCGGGCGGCAAAGCAAGCGATACGGCAGGGCTGTAAGGGCCGCCTGCCTCAGCGCTTCATCCATCTCTAGAAACTCTCCCTCGATGGGAAATATTTCCTCCTCTTCCAAATCGGAAATCTCTCTGGCAAACCGTTCTTCTATTGGAACTGTGATCTGCTCGCTTGCAGGCTTTGTACATCTGGCACACGCCCCGGTTATTGTAAACCGCAGCGTACCCGTCACAGTATACGCCCCTTCTCCCGTGCAGAGACAGCATCCCTCAAATGTCGCGGGCGCCTGGCTTTGATATTCCGCCGGCATCTGTATCTCCACAGATCCTGAAACAGCGGTAGGATGGTCCTGCGCCAATCCCTGGCGCAAATCGATCTTCAAGCCAACCACTCCTTTACAACAATTATGGATTATACTGGCAAAGCAGTGTGTTTGTCAAGCTTTGGCCTGTTTTGCCAGGCGCACGGTTTCTCTGGCAATCACCAACTCTTCGTTGGTGGGAATCACCCATACCTCTACCTTGCTGTCTGGCGCGGAAATCTTATGCTCTCCGCGCTGCTGGTTTGCCTCGTCATCCAGCTGAATGCCCAGCCATTCCATCCCCGTCAGGATGTCTTTTCTCATCTTGGCGTCGTTTTCCCCGATGCCCGCTGTAAATACCAGCGTATCTACTCCGCCCAGGGCCGCTGCATACGCACCAATGTACTTTTGAATGCGGTAGATGAATACATCCAGCGCCAAAATCGCGCGTCGATGGCCTTCTGCCGCCGCTTTCGCCAAATCTCTAAAATCGCTGGAAACGCCGGACAAGCCGTATACGCCACTCTCCTTATTCAGGTAATGGTCCATTTCCTCAATGGTCTTATGCTCTTTTTCCATGATGAATTTTACAATCGCCGGGTCCATATCCCCGCTACGCGTACCCATCACCACACCCTCCAGCGGCGTCAAGCCCATGGAAGTATCCATGCACTTGCCGTCCAGGATGGCGCACAGGCTGCTACCATTGCCTAGATGGCAGGTAATCATCCTGCCCTTTTCCGTCCCACGCAACTCTGCAGCGCGCTGGGATACAAATAAATGGCTTGTGCCGTGAAATCCATACCGGCGCACCTTATGCTTTTCATACACTTCGTACGGCAACCCATACAGATATGCCTTTGGCGGCATGGTTTGATGGAAGCCTGTGTCAAATACCGCTACCTGCGGCACAGGCATGGCCTGCTGGCAGGCCTTGATGCCGCTGATATTGGCCGGCATATGCAGCGGCCCCAAATCCACGATCGCTTCCAAATCGTGGATGACCTGTTCATCCACCAGAACAGGATCGGCAAACTTTTCGCCGCCATGCAGTACGCGGTGGCCCACTGCATCGATCTCCTCCAATGATTTAACCACGCCGTGCTTAGCGTCTGTCAGCGCTTCGAGCACCATTTGGATCGCATCGTTGTGGTTTTTGATCTCCGCATGAATATCGGCTTCCTCAGCACCTCCCTTTTGCTTTAGGAAGCTGCCTTCGATTCCGATTCTTTCTACCTGCCCTTTGCACAGCACCTGCTGATCCACCATGTTGATCAGCTGATATTTTAGGCTGGAAGAGCCTGCATTGATTACCAGTACGTTCATTTTCCCTCTCCCCAGTTAGTTTTTATCCGCCTCGTTGGCTTGTACAACGGTGATGGCAATTACCTTCATTACGTCATCCGCGCTGCATCCCCTGGATAAATCGTTTACAGGCTTTGCCAGCCCCTGTACAATGGGGCCCAGAGCCTCGGCATGCGCCAAGCGCTGTACCAGCTTATAGCCGATGTTGCCTGCGCCAAGATCCGGGAAGATCAATACATTTGCCTTGCCGGCTACCTCGCTGCCCGGCGCTTTAATCTCCGTTACTTCCGGCACAAGCGCCGCATCCAGCTGCAATTCTCCGTCTATGCAAAGGTCAGGGCGTTGCTTTTTCGCCATACGGGCTGCGTCATACATCTTGTCCGCATCCGCATGGCGCGCACTACCCTTTGTAGAGAAGGAAAGCATCGCCACCTTCGGTTCCATCTCGCACAAATATTCCGCTGTTTGTGCGCTGGAAAGTGCAATTTCTGTCAACTGTTCCGTGTTGGGAGCAATATTGATGCCGCTGTCGGCAAAGATAAAGGTGCCATTGTGGCCCATGGACTTGTCCGGTACCGTTACCACAAAAAACGCAGACACTGTCTTAACCCCTTTTTTGGGGCGTACGATCTGCAAAGCAGAGCGCAACACATCGCTGCTGGTATGGCAAGCGCCTGCTACCATGCCATCTACATCACCGCAGCGCAACATCATGCAGCCAAACATCAACGGGTCGCGGATTACTTCCTGTGCGCGCGTACGCATCATACCCTTATCCTTGCGCAACTCAAAGAGTTTCTCAGCATAGTAAGAATATTTTTCTGCGCTATCGATGTCCATGATCTTTACGCCTTCAAGGCTCTCGTCGCCTGCC
>UREB01000150.1 GCA_900546685.1 uncultured Eubacteriales bacterium
TCTTCCCGGTTTATACCGTTCCATGCGTTTTGCTCTTGCAGCTTCGATCTCTTGAATGATATAGGTAATCACATCGCACGCATCTTCCAGCGTGACAACGCGTCCCTCAAAAATCTGTTTTGCCGCGTCTTGCCCCAGCATCGCGTCAATGCTGTCCAGGACAAACTGGACGCTATCTTTCACCATAGCGTCCATGGTTTCCGTGTTTCCATCTTGATCAGCAGAGGATTTCAGAGCCTTGGACATTTCCAACGCTTTCCCTGCAAATTGCTGCAAATGAGCCACCAGTTCTTTAGACGTAGTGTCTACCTCGTACTTGTGTCCGCAAATATCCAGAGATACCATACTGTTTTGGAATTTGAACGCCGCCATTTTTTATTCCCCTTCCGTAAATGTCTTCGTTGCAAGCACAAACTTGCCAACCGTTGGATCGCCATTGATATAAATAACCCCCTCAATGGGCAGTCCATCCGTGGCCGCGCCGCCGCCATCGTTGGTGCAGTCGATGACAACGCTATACTTTTTGGCCTTATAGGTGCCTGCGGTTTCCTCGTCTTCCTCCCAAGCGTCGACGAGCACCATCGTTGTCTCTGCATCCGGCCCGATCTTATCAAACATACTGCAAAAATAATCATTGAACGGATCGCCTACCGCGCGCTTGCCGCTAATCGCTCTTTGAATGGATTTTGATGTGGTAGTCGTGGTCTGGTTCGCTTCGTCGATCCACTGCATTGCTTGTGTCTGTGTGTTAGAGCTTGGCGTCGCCGTATCAAAGCCCTTTCCTACCCGTTCGTATTTTTCTGCACCAGACCCTGCGGATACGTCTACGAACATCATTCTGTCTCTTGCTCCCGGCAATGTATATGCCATTGTTTTATCCCTCCTGTATATATTCCATTTGATATATCGCTTGATATGTTTCCTCGCCGTTCTCGTTTCTTTCGATTAGGTTCGGAAACGATTCAATACTGATTCTTGATACAACCCGATTTTCCCCTAAGTCAGGAAAATGAGACTGCAAAGTTTGTGCATCAAAAAAACGCCCAATTTCGTTGAGCGTTCCTGTCGCATGGATTCTTTCGTTTGTATCTTCCGCTTGTACTTTATAATAGATTGCGAATGGAAATTGAGCCGTATAACCGCCCAATATATCCTCCTCGCTTTTTACCGTTCCCGCTAGCTGTTGCAGCATAAGGCTTGGTGGAGACAGCAATTCCTCCAGCCTTGCTTTGCATGGCAAGCCCGGTATTGCATTGATATAGTCGAGCAAGGTTGAAATTACCTGCTGGCTTTCCGTCACGCTGATTTCGCTCAAGTTCCCTGCCCCCCTATTCTTTTGGCCCCTTTCATCCAATCAGACTTTTTTACAGCCTTTGCCTTTTCAAACCATTGCATGCTGGCTTGCGGGTGAACATTGGTGTTCTTCACGGGATACAGGTAATACTGCTTTCTCGCATAAGGAGCCGTATACCGTACCTGTCCTGAACCTATGGTTGTGCCGCGTTGTCCAGAGCGCGCTAGGTTTAGTGATTGTGCTGGAACGTATGGTTCGCTGTCCTTTAGTACAGAGCTGTCTAAAAAGCGTTGTGCCGCTGCTATATTCCCCGCATACCGCGCGGTTACCTTTCCCGTGTTCATCACGAGTTTCCCGCTAAAGTTCATGCGCCCGTCACCTCCCAGTGCCATAGGCTCCGCTGCCCGTGGTTTCTCCTGTCCGCCGCGTTGATCTTATAGCTGTCCTCCGGTGGTTTCTCCCTCTCACATATACCAATACACACGCGATCTTTCCCACCTGGAAACAGTGTCCAATTCTTTGTTTTTTCTTCCGTTTGCAGTTCAGCCCATTGATGATATGGCAAAAACGGTTTGTCTGCCTGAATCGTATCGTCATACAATGCAATGCGGATTTTGCACGCTGTGTCGTTTCCAGTAACCCGAATCATCACGCCTCTGTTTTCTTCCATATAGACATTCCGAATCACTGTTTTCGTATACGTTGCCCTATGTTCTACCTCGCCCAAATAATTGTAGAGGGTGATTGTATCCTTGCAATGCTGTTTTAACATTTCATTTTCACCCCTGCATACAAAAGCCCTGTACAGGAAAGGTATTCATATGCGACATTGTACTGTTCCTCCGCCTGCTCTTTTTTTGACCGTGCTGTATAGGAGACAGCATAATTCCCGTCTTTTTCGCTTGTGATATTCCCTTGCAACTGCTGCGCCTTTTTGGTTTCCACTACAGCACATACCGCATTTTTCACCGCGTCCGGGATTTCCTTTAACCTCTGAATCCTTCCCATCGTAATCATGTCGAGATAGGCGCTGGCCTGGATGGACAGGCGCGGCCACTCTTGCTCGGTGACCGCGCTCCCGTGGTAACTGTCTGTGTAATAGGCATAGTCAGCGTACTCCATCAAATCCCCTCCTTAACCGCAGTCAAAATGTCGGCCTTTTTTGTAAGCCCGGAGACGTCTATGCCGTTGTCAGCAGCAAACGCTCTTAACTGTGCCACTGTCATATCATCGGGTGCCTTGGTCTGATCCGTCAGGCTCCCGCTTTTTTTTTAATGACTACGGCCTTGGCCTTGGATACCTTATGCGCGTATACCTTACGGCCCTGCACAGCCGATGCGCCGATGTATTTCCCCGATCCATTCAGATCCTGCAAGTGGATTGCCACAGACCATTCCTCCACACGGTGGCACCAGTCAGGATGCCCTACAATGACCTCAACATTTTCGCCTAGGTTGTTGGATTCAAAGATCAAAAAACCTGCAATCTGGCCTACGGCTCCGGTCTGTACAACTGCATCGCCCAGGCTGGATGCTTTGATAAACTCCGGCGATTTCAGTACCAGCGCAAACACGTCCGGCGATACAATCGCCCATCTGTTTTGCAGCGGTACGTTGGCCTTGCTCAATTCCGTCCGCAAATCAACCATGCCGTCGTATACGGTATCCGCTGTCAATGCCGTTGTGTTTGCAGAAGCCGTACCGCCCGTTTCCAGGGCAGAAATGGCGTCTTTGTCCATCTGCAAGCCAAGGGAATATCCAGCGCTGTCCAATCGTTCTGCCACAATACCATCCGGAACAGCCGCCGCATCGTATCCGTCAATGAGTTCGTTAACAGCATAATCCTTGTCAATGGTCAAAGTAAGGTAGGTAGTCGTCCCGGTATTTAGGTCGATGCCCGTCGCCTTGTTATATGCTTCTACCTCAACCTCCGTATCCCTAACGGGGATTTTCACGGCCCCTGCCTTCGGGTTTCCCTCATATCTTGTGTTAAAAATCGTGTTGTTTCTCGTTACTAGCGTGGCTCTCAGCTTCGCGTCCACGAGTTTTGAATACCGATCCTGTAAAGTGTGTGCCATGTTCTTTCTCTCCTTAATCAAATTTTAGATGCGGGTTCAACGCTTCAAATGCTTCTTCAACCCCATCCTTTTGCGGTGTGGTTCCTGTATGCCGCTGCCCCCAGCTTTTCGGTTCATTGAACAAGTAATCATTTTCTGCCTTGATCTGCTCAATCTGTTCGTCGAACCCGGTCAGTGCGCCGTCTTGGAATTGTATTTTTTGCATATCCAATAGGCCGCGCAGCGCCTTTGTGTTTTTTGCTCCGCTTTTTGTCATGGCCGCCTCAAGTGCGCCGTTAAGCTTTGTCTGCTGTAAATCGTTCTGCAAGGCTTGCACATCTGTATCATACTTTCCCTGCAGCTCTGTTAACTGCTTTTTCAGCTCTTCAATACTTTTCTCTCCCGTCTCTTTTTGAAATGCCTTGATGGTTTCTTTTGCTGTCTCAAGCTCTTTTTCCATCGCTTCCACGCCCTTTTTGGCTTCGTTAATGTCCATGCCGTTTTGGGCCATGATCTTGTCAATGGCTTCCTTTTCTATGCCAAGCTCTTGCAAAAATTCACGTTTCATTTTCTTTCCCTCCACTACGCTTTTTACGGGGTTGCATCCCGTGTGTCCGCTCTTTTACGTCTGCGGTTAGACAGAATATCTATATCAAAAAAGCACCCATTGTAGGGTGCTTTATGACCTATGGTGTTTCTTTGTTAAATTGGTTCCAAATCCTCGGCTATTTCTTCCAGGGAATGCCCATCAAAGACAGGCGCTTGCATCATTTCATCCATAGAGGCAAAATCAACTGTCTTTTCCCCGATACCTATGTACATATCGTTAGGAGCAAGGTAATCAATAAAGTAATCCTTGCCGCGATAGCGAAACCATCCGTATCCGACTGTATTCAATTCTTGTTTCAACATTTCCATCGTCATACTATATCGCTATGCTCCTTTCTCTCCGCATCAGACAATTCCCTGCTCGTCCTTTTTAGGGTTCCATCTTTCTCCCATATGTAATCATGGACATGCTCTCCGTTTTTCCCACATCTGTGTCGATTGGGAT
>UREB01000151.1 GCA_900546685.1 uncultured Eubacteriales bacterium
ATACAGCGCTGCCCAAACATCCGTTACATCGGCGCACTGTCTACGGGCTATAATGTCATCGATATAAGCGCGGCCGCTGAAAGGGGCATTCCCGTAACAAATGTGCCGGATTATGGAACCGATGCGGTAGCCCAGCATGTGTTTGCTCTGCTGCTGGAAATCTGCAATCATGTGGCCTTGCATGCCGATAGCGTCCGGCGCGGAGATTGGGTAAAAAGCGCAGACTTTTGCTATTGGAAAGCCCCTCTGACAGAGCTGGCCGGTAAGACCATGGGCTTGGTGGGTTTTGGAAAGATCGGGCGGCGTACCGCGCGCCTTGCCGAGGCATTTGGGATGCGGACGCTGGCGTATTCGCGCCGTCCTCAAACCTCGTCTGCGCCGGCGGGCACCGCCTTCGTGCCGCTGCAAACGCTGCTTGCCCAAAGCGATATTGTTTCTTTGCATTGCCCGCTGACGGATCGGACGCATCATCTCATCAACGATGACACGCTGCGTCAATGCAAGCCCGGCGCCATTCTGATCAACACGGCACGCGGGCCTTTGGTGGATCATGCAGCAGTAGCGCATGCTTTGCATAGCGGGCAGCTGAGCTATTATGTCGCCGATGTGGCGGAGCATGAGCCGATGGCCGCGGACGATCCTCTGTTGGGGGCGCCGCGCTGCCTGTTTACTCCGCATATCGCTTGGGCGGCAAGGGAATCGCGCCAACGCCTGATGGATATGGCGGCAGAGAACATACAAGCCTTTTTGCGGGGTACGCCGCAAAATGTGGTCAATGGAGGGAAAAAAGATTGAAAACCTGGATGCTGATGCCGGATTCTTTTAAGGGGACCATGAGCTCTGCGGAGATCTGTCAATGCATGCGCACACAGATCCTGCGCCATGTTCCGGATGCAGAAGTCATTTCCATCCCCGTAGCAGACGGCGGGGAGGGCAGTGTGGATTGTTTTCTGGAAGCTATGGGCGGCCAAATGGTAGAGGCGGAGGTCTATGGGCCGCTGGGCACTTGGATGACAGCGCACTACGGCATTGTTTCTCAGCATACCGCCATCATCGAGATGGCGGCCTGCGCAGGCTTACCGCTGGTAGAGGGCCATCAGGACCCGGAGAAAACGACGACCTTTGGCGTAGGGCAGCTGATGCTGGATGCGGTAAAGCGCGGATGCAGAAAAATCATCGTAGGGCTGGGCGGCAGCTGTACCAATGATGGGGGCGCCGGCGCGGCGTCGGCCTGCGGTGCAAAGTTTTACGATGCGGAGGGCCGGGCCTTTACGCCGATGGGCGGCACACTAAACCATATTGCGCGCGTGGATCTATCTGGCCTCAAGACGCAGCTGAAAGGGATAGAGCTTGTCGCCATGTGTGATATTGACAATCCGCTGTGCGGCCCACAGGGCGCAGCGGCTGTATTCGGGCCGCAAAAAGGCGCGGACGGCGCGATGGTTGCCCGTTTGGATGAGGGGCTGTGTCATCTGGCCGAAGTGGTGCAGCGGGATACGGGCTGCGACGCTATGAATGTGCCGGGTGCAGGCGCTGCCGGCGGCATGGGCTACGGCATGCTGGCATGCTTTGGCGCCAAGCTGCAAATGGGCATCGAGACCGTATTGGATACCGTTTCCTTTGAAACGCTGGCACAGCGCGCAGACATCATCCTGACCGGGGAAGGGCGGATGGATGGGCAGAGCCTGCGCGGCAAGGTTGTCATGGGCATTGCGCGCAGGGCCAAGCCGCTGGGCGTGCCGGTAGTGGCTGTGGTAGGCGATATCGGCGATGACATTACGCCTGCCTATGAGCAGGGGGTCACGGGGATTTTCAGCATCAACCGCGTGGCGCAGGATTTTGAAAAGGTGAAAGCCCGCAGCAAGAGCGATTTGGCGCTTACCATGGATAACCTGGTGCGTTTCTGCGTTTCTATGGGGCTGTGATTGGAACTAAAAAAAGCTGCGGCGTCAGCCACAGCTTTTTAGTTTTATTAACCCATCACAGGCGTTTTATCCTTGAGCATTACGTCGTGCGAACCGCCCTCTACAATGCTGGTAGAGGAGACCAGCGTGATCTTGGCGTTCTTTTGCAGATCGGGGATATTCAGCACGCCGCAGTTGCACATCGTAGAGCGCACCTTGCTTAAAGAGGCGTTTACATTGTCCTTTAGGCTGCCGGCATACGGCACATAGGAATCCACGCCTTCCTCAAAGGAAAGCTTGGCGTCGCCGCCCATATCGTAGCGCTGCCAGTTGCGGGCGCGGCTGCTGCCCTCGCCCCAGTATTCCTTCATATAGCTGCCGTTGATGTTGACGCGGTTGGTCGGGCTTTCATCAAAACGGGCAAAATAACGGCCCAGCATAATAAAGTCCGCGCCCATGGCCAGGGCCAGCGTCATGTGATAATCATGGACGATGCCGCCATCCGAGCAGATGGGGATATAGATGCCGGTCTGTTCAAAATAATCGTCGCGGGCCTTGGCCACCTCAATCAGCGCCGTGGCTTGTCCACGTCCGATGCCTTTTTGCTCGCGGGTAATGCAAATAGAGCCGCCGCCAATGCCGACCTTGACAAAGTCTGCCCCCGCCTTGGCCAAAAATAGGAACCCATCACGGTCTACCACGTTGCCTGCGCCTACCTTTACGGTATCGCCGTAGCGTTCGCGGATAAAATCAATGGTCAGTTTCTGCCATTCGGTATACCCTTCGGAGGAATCGATGCACAGCACATCTGCGCCCGCCTCCACCAGGGCCGGCACGCGCTCTGCATAGTCGCGGGTATTGATGCCTGCGCCTACCATATAGCGCTTATGGCTGTCCAACAGCTCATGGACGTTTTCCTTATGCATGTCATAGTCCTTGCGGAATACCATATACACCAGGTGCTGCTTTTCATCCACCAGCGGCAGGGCGTTGAGCTTATGGTCCCAAATGATGTCGTTGGCAGTTTTAAGCGTGGTATCAGCGCTGGCATAGATCATGTCCTCAAATTTAGTCATAAATTCGGATACCTTGGTAGCGGGGTCCATACGGGAAACGCGGTAGTCGCGGCTGGTGACAATGCCGAGCAGCTTACCGTTGGGGGAGCCGTCTTCCGTAACGGGCATGGTAGAATGGCCGGTTTGCTGCTTTAGCGTTAAGACGTCGGCTAGGGTCTGGCTTGGCTTTAGGTTGGAATCGCTGGTCACAAAGCCCGCTTTATAGCTTTTGACGCGCGCCACCATCGCTGCTTCGTTTTCCACAGACTGAGAGCCGTAAATAAACGAAAGACCGCCTTCCTTGGCGAGCGCGATGGCCATCTTGTCGTCGGAAACGGACTGCATGATGGCGGAGGTAAGCGGGATATTCAGCATGATGGGGCTGGTTTCGCCCTTTTTGTATTTTACTACGGGGGTCCGTAAGCTCACGTTGCCGGGAATGCACTCCGTAGAGGAATAGCCGGGGACGAGAAGATATTCTCCAAACGTACGGGAGGGTTCATTGAAATAATAAGCCATAAGCCATACACTCCTTATCCAAATTTATCGCTGAAAATGAAACGTATGAAAACAGAGCTTGCGCAATATACGCAAGCTTGTCTTGAATTTCATACATTATAGCATGGACACGCATAGATTTTCCACTGTTTCAAGCACATATCTAAAGGGAAATACATAGTATGTGCCATATTTTGCCATATTTTATTGAAAAATAGTTGAATTGTTGTCCAATCCTATATATGATAAAGGCAAATAAATAAGGGGAGGCTTGTCAATGAAACAGGCAAAACGGATTTTGATGGCGGCGATGGCGGCTATGCTGGTTTTTGTATTTGCTGGCTGCGGTGGGCAGGACACCAACACGCCGGAAGGGGCGTTTAATGCAGGCATTGCAGCCGTGAAGGATTGCGATACCGCTGCAATGGATAAGTACCTGACGGGGGATCCTGCCAGCGAGCTTAGCGATGGCTTTGCACAGCTAGGCACTTCTGCCAATGCGGCAAAGGACGTGTATAAGGCGCTGTACTCCAAGCTGAATTGCAAAGTGCTCAGTGTGGAGGAAGAGGGCGATACGGCTACTTTGCAGATAGAAGTGACCTTTTTGGATAAGACACAGTTCCAGAGCAACCTGATGGCAGCTGCGCTGTCCGCAGGGTTGACAAATCTGTCCAATGTTAGCTCTCAGGAAGAGATGATGGAAAAGATGATGCCTGTCATCAAGGAAGCCATTGAGAAGACGCCGCAGGGCGAGCCTCAGCAGACCGAAGCGACGATGGTCCTCGAAGAAGGACAATGGAAGATAGACGATTTCGATCTTGACCTGGGTTTGTAATCAGCTTGATAAAAAAACACCGCGGTTTGCGGTGTTTTTTTATTGTCTAAAACTAGCAAAGCAGGCGAAGGACGATTT
>UREB01000152.1 GCA_900546685.1 uncultured Eubacteriales bacterium
GAGGAATACAGCCCCAAGCGCGATTTTGACGTCTGTGTAGAGCGCCTGCAAAAAGTAGATCTGATTGCAGTGGCATTGTACCCGGGCGCATATCCCTCAGTAGCGGATCTGTTGGCCAAAACCATTGCCAAGAGAATGGAGACCGGATTGGAAGAACCGTTGAATGTTATGTTTTTCGTGAACATGGTATTTACGGCAAGGACATTCAAAAAATTGCTGCGCGAACGGCTGGATGACCAGCAGTGGGCCTATTGCGAAAAGCATGTGGGCCTGATAGAGGCGCTGACACACCGCGGCGGCTACAACCCGACGGAGGAGATGCTCGCAGAAGATCCGCTGTGCATCTCTACAGGAGAGGGAGAGGTGCTCCCGGTTGGCGATTGTTTTGTAGGAGAAAAGCCGGATATGCCGTATATGCAGTTTGTAGACCGCATTGAAGGGCGTATGGTGAAAAAGATTTGGTGCGGCAATATGAGGCATTGCACCACAGCTTGTATCGGCAAGGCCCGCGGTGCGAAGTATACATTTGAGTGTGCCAACGACCAATACGTAAGAAAATGCGCAGACTATGCGACGGTAGAAGCAAAATTTGGGATTGCCAAGGAGTTTGGGTTTACCCAAGCAGAGATTGACGAGGGTGTTGGCCTAAACTGGGATTCCATGAAAAATCCCAATGCAAAGGATGATGTGGATCGCGTTTGTGCAGACCCTATTCGTAAACTAGGGCATGACGAGCGCTTTATTGGGCCCGCCCTGCTGTGCCTAAAATACGGCATGGTTCCATACTTTTTGTCCAGAGGCGCTGCGTATTTGTTGATGTATGTCAACGAAAATGATGCCAGCGCAGAAGAGATTCAAGCGTATCGCAAAGAAAACGGAGACGAAAAGACCATTTTGAAGTATTGTGGATTGGATCGGAGCATCAAGGATGAGGATGTGCTGTTTCAGATGATCCTAGGCCAGATGAAAGAGCTGGAGGATCATGACTGGCAGGAAGCTAAACCTTGGCAAAAAGTAGATTGAGCAAAGAAAAAGAGCAAGCGATGCTTGCTCTTTTTTTGTAGAAAGGCAAATGCTGCATTCCTACAAGTGGGGTGCGATGTACAGAGGTTACTGTACGTTATCGCGGCTTTGTTTGTTCTGCTGTTTGACTTCAGCGGAATCGAACGAAGAAGAGCTCTGGGAATGCTGAGCGCTCTGCTTGTTCAACTGCTGTGTCTTTTGCATCTTGTTTTTCTTTGCCATGATTTATCACCTCGACATTAGTATGGAATTTTTCAAGGTTCCTATGCTGGCAAATGATTACAAGAAAAGGAGGCGCATTTAGCACCTCTTTTTTGGAAAAAATTACATTTTTTCAGGCAAAACTTTATTGAGAATGACGCCAAGAATTGCACAGATGGCAATGTTGCTGATGGTGAAGGATTCTGTAATCTGAATGCCGCCCGATAGCCCAAGCCCGCTGACCAGCATAACGGCAACGATCATTAGATTGCGGCTGTGAGTAAAATCGAGTTGCGCTTCTACCAGCGTTCGCATGCCGACAGCGGAAATCATACCAAACAGAATGATGGATACGCCTCCCATGACCGGACCGGGAATGGAGGAAAGGAACGTTTGGAATACGCCCAAAAAGCTCATGAGCATCGCAAAAACAGCAGCAATCCGTAAAGTCGTGGGATTGTAGTTTTTGGTTACGGCCAATACGCCCGTATTTTCGCTGTAGGTGGTGTTGGCCGGGCCGCCTAAGCATCCCGCTGCCATGGTGGCCAGCCCGTCGCCAAGCAGTGTACGGTGAAGACCGGGATCTTTCATAAAGTTTTTGCCAACGACAGCGCCATTGGTGGTGATATCGCCGATATGCTCCATAAATGTGACGAGCGTTGTAGGCGCGATGATTAGAATGGCGCTCAAATCAAATTTTGGCAGGAAAAAGTTGGGCGCACTGATGCCCAGACTACCGGTAGAGAACACTGAGAAATCCACCTGCCCCATGATGGCAGCAACGAGATAGCCCACGGCAATGCCGAAGACGATGGGAACAAGCTTGAAAAATCCTTTGCAAAAGATGGATACGATAATCATCGTAGCGACCACGGAGATAGCGATGACCCATCGCATCCAAAGCACATCGGGTACAGCGGTGGTGCTGGCCAAGATATTATCAAAAGCCGTAGGCGCCAGCGTGAGGCCGATGACGACGATCATAGGGCCGGTAACAACGGGCGGGAAAAAGCTCGTGACACGCTCTACACCAAACAGCTTGACCAACAGCGCCAGCACCAGGTACAGGGCACCAGCCACGATGATGCTGCCCGTTACATAAGGGAAGGCCGCCTGATAGGCTGAAAGGGAGGTGTAGTTGGCCGCCCCAGCGTCCACGCCGCCGTACATACAGGCCGTGATTTGAATGACGCCAATGAAAGCAAAGCTGGAGCCGACAAACACAGGTACCTTTCCCTTGGTGCATAGGTGAAAAATCAGCGTGCCAAGCCCCGCGGTAAACAGCGCGACGTTGGGATCCAACCCGGTTAGGATGGGAACCAGTACTGTAGAGCCAAACATAGCAAACAGATGCTGGATGCCCAGTAACAGGTTTTTGCCAACACCCATGTTGGCGGGGGACTGTTGCTGCATAAACATACCCTCCTTGATGAGATAGTTTGATAGAACCCCATAAAAAAAGCCTTGTATGGGAACAAGGGACAATCTTACCAAACCGAACAAAGGCGGTACGGTATTGTCTTATCAAAGTATAGCATAGGGCAGTGACATTCTCAACGAAAAAAACATACAAATGACGAATTTATGACAAATTTATCAGCCCGTTTCACAGGAAGATTCTTGCAGAAAAAGAAGCCTGTATGCTATACTAAAACAAATACGTATATAGGATCTCTTCGAGGGTATTTAGACATTGGATATTGGAAAAGGGCTGAATACGGAAGGGATTTTTCTTATTTACAGGCAAAGGTTGGCCGCATACAGCAGGGAAGGATTGTAGAGGATGCAGTTTGAGCAAACGGCCCTTTCAAGGGAGATGCAAAGGGCAATACAGGACATGGGATTTACCGAAATGACGGAGGTGCAGGAAAAGACCATTCCCAAAATGATGGAGGGAAAGGATGTCATTGCCAAGGCGCCTACGGGGACTGGAAAGACCTGCGCATTTGGCGTGCCGATCATTGAGAGGATTGATGGAGAGAGCGATGCGCTCCAATGTTTGATCTTGGCACCCACCAGAGAACTGACGAGCCAGATTACAGAGGATATGCGGGCAATGGCAAAGTATAAAGAGGGGCTCCGCATTGTCAGCGTGTACGGCGGGCAATCCATGCAGCGCCAGATAGAGCACTTGAAAAAGAAGCCGCAGATCATTGTGGCCACGCCGGGACGGCTGCTGGATCATATAAAGCGAAAGACAGTAAAGCTGCATGCTTTGAAAACAGTGGTTTTGGATGAAGCGGACGAAATGCTGGATATGGGCTTTATCAAGGACGTTACCAATATTTTGGATCGCTGCCCCAAGAAAAAACAGGTCGTGATGTTTTCGGCCACAATTTCCAGAGAGGTTATGGATATTTCCTGGCTATATCAAAGGGATGTTGTGGAGATTACCGTGCTTCCCAAAGAAAAGAATGAGCCAAAGATCGCACAGTATAGCTTGCATGCCGAGGGAGAAGAAAAGGTGCTGATGCTGGCACGGCTGTTACAACAGGCGGATTGGCCTCGGGTGATGATTTTCTGCAATACAAAATATATGACGGACCGGTTGACAAAGCGGCTGTGTGCGCGGGAGATCAAGGCGGAGTGCCTGCATGGGGATATTAAGCAAAGCGTACGCAATAAGGTGATGAAGGATTTTAGAGAGGGGAAATTCCCAGTTTTGGTGGCTACGGATGTAGCGGCGCGCGGGATCGATGTGGACGACATTGATGCTGTGATTAATTTTGATATGCCGGCGGACAATGCTTCTTATCTACATCGAATAGGAAGAACGGGACGGGCCGGTAAGGAAGGTATTGCTTATTCTCTGGTTTCCATAACGGAGACGGATCGGCTGGAATCCATCATGCGATGGACAAAGCATGAAATTATTGCGCTGCGTATGGATGAGCAAGGGAATTTAACGCAGGCGTCCAAACAAGCACCGAAGAAAACGGTAGCGCCCATTAGAAGGCGGAGAAGACGACGTTAAAAATTGCGCTTGACGGGATAGGCAGGAATTTGCTATACTTACCTTTGCAAGCCGAAGTGGTGGAATTGGCAGACGCGCTGGACTCAAAATCCAGTTCTGGCAACAGAGTGTGGGTTCAAGTCCCACCTTCGGCACCATATCGCGGCGA
>UREB01000153.1 GCA_900546685.1 uncultured Eubacteriales bacterium
GGTTAGTTCTTCGAATTGCTCCTCTGTCTCTCCCGGAAATCCGGTGATGAAAGTAGTGCGCAGGGTAAATTCTTTTCCCGTATCATGGATTTTAGCCAATAGCTCACGCAGCTTTTTTTGCGTAGTGGGCCTGCCCATAGCACGCAAAATTTCATCATTCACATGCTGAAGCGGCAGATCCAAATACGGTAAAATGCTTTTGCTTTTTACAATGGTAGACAGTAGCTCATCCGTTATCCGTTCAGGATACGCATATAGAATACGAACCCACTGTGCGCCCAATGTGTCAATTTTTTGCAACAATTTTGAAAGGCAGAAGCCTCCGTATAGATCCTTCCCATAATACGAGGTATCCTGTGCAATTAGCACAATTTCCTTCGCCCCATCAGCAATCAGATGCTTACATTCCTCGATGATTTCTTCCATAGGCCTGCTGCGATACGGCCCACGGATGGATGGTATCGCACAGTAGGCACATGCATGATCGCACCCCTCAGCAATACGAACATAGGCCAAGTGCTTTGGCGTGGTACGCACTCGGCCTAATGGAAGCGCTGCTCGCTCCACAAATTCTGCAATACGCTCTCCTTCAAACATGCGGTTTACAATGTCAACGATTTTCCCATATTGGTTTACCCCTACAAAAGCATCTACCTCCGGCAGCTCACGAGCCAATTCCTCCCGGTATCGCTCCGGAAGACAGCCGGTAACCAGCAGTTTACAGCCCTCCTTTTGGGATTTGATCTCTCCGGCTTGCAAAATTGCTTCTATGGATTCTTCCTTAGCACTTTGTATAAAAGAGCAAGTATTGACAATCAGCAGATCAGCTTGATCTAGCTCCTCTGTAATCTCAAATCCATTTTGTAGCAAGGCATACAGCATACCCTCCGTATCCAAACGATTTTTGCTGCAGCCCAATGAGATCACACCAAGCAATTTATTCTTCATAAACCGCCTCATCCTCCCCGAAAATTTGCCGGCACTCCGCTTCTGTCACAAGCACCTTACGCGGCCTGCTGCCGTTGGGCGGGCCTACGATGCCAAGATTTTCCAACTCATCGATGATTCTTGCTGCTCTGCCGTAGCCAAGTCTGAGCCTGCGCTGGATTAAAGAGGTGGATGCCTGGCCTGCCTCTATAAAAGTAAACGCGGCCTGTTCCAACATATCATCTTTTTTATCATCTCCACCCTGGCCACTTTTCCCTGCCTTGCTTTCCGCCTCGAGGCTCTTGTTCATCTCCTCAATGACCTCATTGCTGTATTCCGGCGCTTGCCCAGAGGCCTTCACATAGTCGATAACCGCCTCCACCTCAGGATCGGAAACAAAAGCGCCTTGAACGCGGACGGGTTTGGGCGTAGTGCTGGTATGGAACAGCATATCGCCTTTGCCCAACAGCTTTTCCGCCCCGCTTTGATCCAAAATTGTACGGCTGTCCGTTTGGCTGGAAACGGCAAAAGCAATCCGCGAAGGGAAATTGGCCTTGATAAGGCCGGTAATGACATCTACGCTTGGACGCTGCGTTGCCACAACCAAATGAATGCCGCAAGCACGGCCCATCTGCGCAATTCGGCAGATGCTGTCTTCCACTTCTCTAGGAGAAGCCATCATCAGGTCTGCCAACTCATCGATGATGACAACCATATAAGGCAAAATAGGCTCTCCCGTCATTTTCATAATGTCGTTATAGCGGGTAATATCCTTCGCGCCGCGATCCGCAAACGCATTATAACGTCGCAACATCTCCGCCAAAGCCCACTGCAAGGCGCCTGCCGCCTTTTTAGGATCTGTTACCACAGGCACCATCAGATGCGGAATGCCGTTGAAGCCGGACAGCTCCACCACCTTAGGATCAATCATAATCAGTTTTACCTCTTCCGGCGTAGCCTTGAATAATAAGCTGACAATGAGCGAGTTTACACATACGCTCTTACCGCTGCCCGTTGTACCCGCAATCAACAGATGGGGCATGGAGGCCAAATCAATAACAACATCATCGCCTGCAATGTTTTTTCCAAGCGCAACGGAAACCTTACTTTTCGCATTTCGGAATGCACCGCTTTCCAATACATCCCGCAGCATAACGGAGGAACGCTTTTTATTCGGCACTTCGATGCCAATGGCATTTTTCCCCGGAATTGGAGCCTCAATCCTAACCCCTGGCGCCGCCAGCGACAATGCAATATCGTCCGACAGGTTTGCTATGCGGTTCACACGCACGCCGGGCGCCGGCTGTACTTCATACTGGGTGATTACAGGGCCGCTGCGAACATTAACAACCTTAGCGGATACCCCAAAGCTCGTAAAGGTTTGCTCAAGCTGCCGTGCCGCCGCCTGTGTATCCACTTGGGAAATCGGCGCTCTTTTTACATCGCTGCCCGAAGCCTTGCTCAACATAGAGATCGGGGGCACCTTATAGGTATGCAGTTCTCCTTCGATATCTGCTTTTGGAATGCTAGCTGTCTGCGCCTTGGTAATTACATCCTTGGCCACTTCTGGATCTACCGGCTCCATTTTTTCATGCTGCGCCCCCCAAGGCAGCAAGTCCTCGCGCGCGCTTTTTATCGCTGGCTTGTCCTCCTTCTCCGGCTCCTGCGCGCGTATATCTTCGTCCTCTGCATAGGGGGAAGAAAACGCTTCTTCAGTATTATCTTCATCCAGATGCCACGGCTGTGTCAGGTCGATTTCAATCTCCTCATCGCCCAAAAATTCATCTTCAAAGCCCGCCTGGTGCAATGCCTCGGCAGAGTCCGAACGGCGCACATGGCGGCGTACAGCCTCCTTCCCTACGCCGGGAAACAGCTGAATATCGTCTTCGCGATTCACGATCTCCTCAAAATCGTCACCCACGCGATACATCACATGTTCTTTGGCTATACGCTTGCTATCCTTTTGGGAAAATGTCTCGTCGTCCATTTGCAATTCTTCTTCATCAGGCTTCCAGTCCATCCAATCCTGCTGCCGTTCCGCTTTCAAGCGCGCCCTTTCCCGCTGCTCTTCTTTGCGCGCTTTATGTGCCTTTGTTGCCTTCGCTTTTGCCTTTCTCTGCACCTGCCGCAGGGATACATTGGTGATAAACAATAGGGAAATCAGTAAGAGCGCACCAAACAACACATAAGAGCCTGCTATCCCTAAAAGCTGTTTGATGGGATATACAAACAACGCAGCAAAAGCGCCTAAGCCCTGGGTATGCAAACGGCCGAGATCATAGCTGGCTTGTATACAATCCCCGTAGCTAAGCTGAGAGATATTGATATCCCCCGCCAAAGCCAGGTGCAAAATGCCAATCAACGATAAGCCTGCCATGGCATACATACATACCTGAAATTTACGAATTTTTCTATCCGAATATAAAATCATATATACGCCAAGCCCTACCAGCAAGACCGGCAATACATAAGCAAAAATGCCCCATACACCCAGGCTGATCTGGCGGTAGGTATCTCCTATAATGCCAGCTCCGGAGGTGAACATCCCAATCAGCATGATCAGCGCCAATGAGGATAGACAAATCCCTATGATCTCCTCACGAAGCACTTTTCTTTTTTTCTTTCTTGGTGACATCCAGCTCCAGAACCTCCCATTTTTTCATAAAATACTTATAAAATATTATACACAATTTTACTATATAAAACAAATGCAACAGGCGCCTGGCCGGTAAAGGCCAGACGCCTGTTTTTATTCATCCTTTAGGCATTCTCCCGCCCCTAAAAGCATTGGCTGTATCTGTTTTCCCGCTAAGGCTCCTTCAATCGTCGGAACAATGGAAGCAAAATGTGCCTGCATGGAATTGGACTTTGTCTTAGCCCCATCTTGCCCGAAAGGAACAAAGTAATAATGTTTTGCATTGAGCAGAATGCCCAAATTTTTAGCGTTTCCGGCCAAAGCATCATTGCTGGCCAGCGCTAAGATAACAGGTCTTTGATTTCGTAGATGCGCTTTTACTGCCAGTGTAGCCGTTGTATCTGTAATGGAATTTGCCAGCTTTGCCAACGTATTGCCCGTACAGGGCGCTACAATGATAGCGTCCAGCAGCTTTTGAGGGCCAATGGGCTCTGCTTTTGGCAGCGTATCTATGATCTCTGCCCCGCAAATTTCCGTAACTTTGCGGCGCACTTCCTGTGCCTGGTTAAATCTTGTATCCAATGTACTTACATGCTTTGAAAAAATGGGACAGACCTTAGCGCCGCTCTCTTTTAAACGTTTCATTTGTGGCAATACTGCGTCTATGGTGCAAAAAGAACCGGTGATTACCCATCCGATTGTCTTCCCTTGCAAAATTTCCAAGTCAACCCCTCCTATATCAGATAGGGGACCATC
>UREB01000154.1 GCA_900546685.1 uncultured Eubacteriales bacterium
AAACCATATTATAAAAAAGGAGTCTGATATTTATGGCAAAGGATATTAAATACGGAGAAGAAGCAAGAAAATCCCTTCAGACAGGCATTGACAAGCTTGCCGATACTGTTAAAATAACGCTTGGTCCTAAGGGAAGAAACGTTGTTCTCGATAAAAAATTCGGCGCTCCGCTGATTACTAACGACGGCGGAACAATAGCTAAGGAAATCGAGCTTGAGGACGCGTTCGAAAATATGGGCGCTCAGATGCTCAAGGAAGTTGCAACTAAGACTAACGACGCGGCAGGAGACGGTACGACCACAGCTACTCTTCTCGCACAGGCAATGATTCGCGAGGGTATGAAGAATATCGCGGCCGGCGCAAACCCGATGATGGTAAAATACGGCATTGAAAAGGCTGTGGATATTTGTGTAGATGAGCTGAAAGCCATCAGCAAGCCGATCCAGGGCAAGCAAAGCATTGCACAGGTTGCCTCTATTTCTGCGGCAGATGAAAAAATCGGCGAGCTGATCAGCGAGGCGATGGAAAAAGTGGGCAATGACGGCGTCATCACCGTGGAAGAAAGCAAAACGATGAAAACTGAGCTGAATGTTGTAGAAGGCATGCAGTTTGATCGTGGCTATGCTTCCGCTTACATGGTAACGGATACGGATAAGATGGAAGCGGTGGTAGACAACGCGCTGCTGCTGATTACGGATAAGAAGATCACCATGATCCAGGATCTGCTGCCGATTTTGGAGAAGGTTGTGCAGGCGGGCCGTAAGCTGGTCATCATCTCGGATGATATTGAGGGCGAAGCGTTGGCTACCCTGATCGTGAACAAAATGCGCGGCACGCTGAACGCTGTTGCGGTAAAAGCGCCCGGCTTTGGTGATCGCAGAAAGGCGATGCTGCAGGATATCGCAATTTTGACAGGCGCAACAGTCATTTCCGAAGAGCTTGGCATGGATCTCAAAGAGACCACGATGGATATGCTGGGTACAGCTCGTCAGGTGATCGTGGACAAGGATAACACGACCATTGTTGAAGGTGCGGGCAGCTCTGAAGAAATCAAGAGCCGTATCAATGCGATTAAAGCGCAGATCGAAGAAACTACCTCGGATTATGACCGTGAGAAACTGCAAGAACGCTTGGCAAAGCTGGCTGGCGGCGTAGCTGTGATCCAGGTTGGCGCAGCTACCGAAGTGGAAATGAAAGAAAGCAAAATGCGTATTGAGGACGCTTTGGCAGCAACGAGGGCGGCCGTTGAAGAGGGCATGGTACCCGGCGGCGGCACAGAGCTGTTGGCTTCGGTAAAGGCAATTCGCTCTGCGGCGGAAAAAGAAGAGGGCGATATGAAGACCGGTATGATGTTGGTAGCCCGTGCTTTGGAAGAGCCGATTCGCCAGATTGCGAAAAATGCTGGCGTAGAGGGTTCTGTGGTCATCGAAAACATCCAGCGTGAAGGTAAGGTTGGCTATGGCTACGATGCGCTGCATGATGAATATTGCGACGTGATGGAACGCGGGATCGTAAACCCGACAAAGGTATCCCGTTCTGCAGTGCAAAACGCGGCGTCTGTTGCTTCGATGTTGTTGACAACCGAAAGCTTGGTTTGTGATATTCCCGTAAAGGAAACAACTCCGGCTCCGGGCGGAGATATGGGCGGCATGTATTGATCGAAAATACGAAGAGTCCAAAGAAATGAACATAAAGCTGGTGCTTATATGCACCAGCTTTGTTTTTTCTAAACAAACAACGGTTCCCTCAATTTATGAAAAATAGTATAATGAAAAAAAGTACATGACTGCGATGAGAAAGCAGGGAATGAGATGATATGGCTTTTTTTGCTATTTTCGTTTGCGGTGCTGGTTATTTCTTGTAAAATCAATTCAGATGAAAAAAACGAACGGGAGCAAGCAAATCTTAATCTGCAAAATAGGTATCTTGAACGCAATGAAGTATGCATTGGTACAGAGCATACTTTCCAAATACAATTAAAGGGAAATAAAGAACGGAAAATACGATTTATTGCGGATGATGTCCATGAGAAAGTTCATATTTTGGCAGATGGTATCTTTTTTTCACTGCATTATGCTCAGATAACAGATTGCCAAATTGTTGTGGTGGAAAAGGAAAATGATGAATTTGAAAATTATATGCTGGGCCATATCGCAGCAGGACCAACAGGGGCAGCACTGGCGGCGGCCACAGAAACGCCGGAGATAACGTTGCTTATGGCAATGAATTTTACCGATTTAAAGGCGCCTTGCAAAAAAGAAATCATTTTGTTGCAGGGAAATTCCGAAGTGACAAGAGAAAATTATGCAAAAGCAATCTCTTTTTCTCAAAAGGTATTGGCAACCATACAAGAAATAACTAACAAGTCGCTGGATGCTAATGCATCGCCGAATGCTCACTCAAAATAAAATAGTCTTTTTGAAAACTTGATTTATTATTGCGCGAAAATGCCTTTGCGGGTAGAATAGAGACAAAGAGGAGGAATTTATGATGAGCGAACAGATGGAAAAAGATATTTGCGCCGTTGCTGGAGAAAAAATGGAGAAAACGATTGGCGTGTTGAAAAATGAGTTGGGCAGCTTAAAGGCCGGCCGTGCCAATCCTCATGTATTGGATCGTATTACGGTGAATTATTTTGGTACACCTACGCCCATCAATCAGATGGCGAATATCTCTACCCCGGAGCCGCGGCTGCTGCAAATTACACTCTGGGATGCCAGCCAGCTTAGAGCAGTGGAAAAGGCGATCATGGAAAGCGATATTGGCATTCATCCATCCAATGATGGCAAGTGCATCCGTTTGCTTTTTCCAGAATTGACAGAAGAGCGCCGCAAGGATTTGGTGAAGACAGCGCGTAAGATCGCAGAGGATGCTAAGGTCGCCATTCGTTCGATTCGCAGAGATGGTAACGATGAGATTAATAAAATGAAAAAGAAAAACGAGATCACCGAAGATGACGTAAAGGATCTGGAAAAAGATATGCAGAAGGTCACGGATGATCACATCAAGCAGATCGACAAGATTCTGGCGGACAAAGAAAAAGAGATTATGCAGGTCTAATGATGAAAACGCTTTTGGGGCTGCCTGTGCGCGCAGCGATACAAAGGCTGGAAGCACAGGGCGCCTCTTATACGCTAGTCAAAACAGAAGAGCCGAAAAAATCCCTGCATGGGACGGATGAGCGCGTGGTTCGCGTAAAAAAACAAAATGGTTCTGTTCAGCTTGTGACAAGCGCCTTTAGAACAGAACAGGAAGAATAAGCTGCTGATTATTTCCCGAAGGGTCTTCCTTTGGGAAATAATTGCAAAAAGGGAGAAATACAATGTCACAAATGAGAGGCCCCCTGCCGAAGGGGTTTGAACCATTTGAAATACAGCGTATGCCAAAGCATGTTGCAATTATCATGGACGGCAACGGACGCTGGGCTAAGCAGAGGGGCAAAATGCGTACCACAGGCCATCGGGCCGGGATGGAGCGGATGGTGAATATTGTACGCGTCAGTTCTGATATCGGTGTGGATGTGTTGACCTTGTATGCCTTTTCAACGGAAAATTGGAAGCGGCCGAGACCAGAGGTAGACGCTTTGTTTTCGCTGCTTGTAGAATATATCCGCAAAGAAATTGATGAGCTCCATAAAAACCGGGTAAAGCTAGTGGTAATGGGCGATTATCATAAGCTGCCGCCTACGGCGGTTATGGAAGTGCAGCGTGGAATGGAAATGACGAAAAACAACACAGGCATGATTTTAAACATTGCGTTGAACTATGGATCGAGAGCAGAGATTTTGCGGGCTGTGCAGCATATTGCAGACAGGGTGGCTAAAGGAGAACTGGCCCGAGAAGACATTGAGGAGACCACCATACAAAACGAACTGTATACGACAGAGCTGCCAGAACCAGATCTTTTGATTCGCACAAGCGGAGAACAAAGGCTTTCCAACTTTATGCTATGGCAGCTTGCATACACGGAATTTGTGTTTACGGACCAACATTGGCCGGATTTTACCAATGAGGTGTATTGGGCGTGTATCAAGGAGTATATGTCTAGAGATAGGCGGTTTGGCGCCGTAGGAGGAAGATAATTTTGAAAACGCGCTTTATTATCGGGCTGATCTTGGCAGCTTTGATTACCACGGTGCTATGCATAGGGGGTCTTGCGCTTTCCATTACCATTTATCTGTTTTTGGCCATTGCAGTCTTTGAAGTATGGCAGGCGTTTCATCACGTGGGGATAGACTTATCGCGTAGCGCATTGGTGTTCTTCGTGGTCATGCTTCCGTTTTCCATCCATTATTTTGGAATCAA
>UREB01000155.1 GCA_900546685.1 uncultured Eubacteriales bacterium
TATGCGGTACTTGGGTATCCACCAGGATAATATCGGCCTTATAGCCCTCTGCCAATACGCCGCCGCCTGTATGCAGCGCCTCTGCCCCTGCCCGGGTTGCAATGTGCACGGCTTGCTTTGCCGTCATGCATGCTGCATCCTGCGTAATCCCCTTTTGCAGCAACACCATTCGCTGCATTTCTTCCATCATATTCAGGTTGTTGTTGCTGGCAGCCCCATCCGTGCCAAGCGCCAGCTTTACACCGTCTTTTGACATTTGGGCCACCGGTGCAATACCGCTTGCCAGTTTTAGGTTAGAATCCGGGCAGTGTAGCGCCGTTACCCCGTATTCCTTCATAATTTCATGATCTGCTTGGCTGGTATACACACAGTGCGCCGCATATACCTCATTTTCCAATACACCCAGGGATTCCAGCAGTGCCATCGGCGTCTTTCCATGGCGCTGAATACACTCGTCATGCTCAGAAGCTGTTTCGGAAATATGGATATGCAACGGTATTCCCAGCGCCTTGGCCTTTTGTCCGCAAGCCCTTAAGAAAGGCGCGCTGCATGTATATTCCGCATGCGGAGACACCGTAACCGAAATGCGTCCGTCCGCTGTGCCCTGATAAGCCATAAGATCATCATAAACGCTGAGCTTTTGCTCTATGGTGCTCTGATCCATCTCCGGGCAAACTGTGCAGCGCGTCAACACGCTTTTGATACCCGTTTGCTCTACGGCAGAAATCTCCTGCTCGGTAAAGAAGTACATATCGTTATAGCAGGCCGTGCCGCCTCGAATCATTTCCGCGATGCCCAGCATGTTGCCCCAATAGGCTGCATTTTCATCCAGCTCATCTTCCATCGGGAAAATGCGTTCTGTCAGCCACCTATGAAGCGGCAAATCATCCGCCGCGCCGCGAAACAGTACCATGGCATTGTGTGCATGTGCGTTAACAAAGCCCGGCATGGCAATGCGTGCGCCGCCGTCAATGACCTCATCACACGCCTGTGCCCTAGGAGCGTGGCTGGCCGGCCCTGCATACACGATGGTATCCCCTTTAATATGCAGTTCGGCATCCTTGATAACGTCCTCTTCTTCCCGCATGGGAAGCAACCAAATGTTTTTTATAATCTTCATGCCTTCACTTTTTCCTTTAGAAATTCCATAAACGGCTCCTTTAGGTCATCACGCTGCAAGGCAAAGTCTACCGTTGCTTTCAAAAAGCCGATTTTAGAGCCAATGTCATAACGCTTCCCTTCAAAATCCAAGGCATACATATCCTCTGTCTGCATGAGTTCTTTCAACGCGTCCGTCAGCTGAATCTCCCCGCCTGCGCCCGGTTTTGTGCGGGCCAGCACCTCAAAGATCCCTGGCGTAATGATGTATCTTCCGAAAATCGCGGTTCTGGAAGGCGCCTTGTCTAACGGCGGCTTTTCTACCAGACCGCACACCTTAGACAGGCCTTTCATATCGCTTTTAAAATCCGGGTCCGGCGCTACAATGCCGTAACTACTGACCAATTCTTCCGGCACTGTGGATACGCCCAGCACCGATGCATGAAAGGCATCGTATACATCCATAAGCTGGCCAATGGCCGGCTGTTTGCACACCGCTACATCGTCGCCCAAGAGCACTGCAAACGGCTCGTCATTGATGAAAGAATGGGCGCAGTATACCGCGTGGCCCAGGCCGCGCGGCTCTTTCTGGCGGATATACTGAATATTTACCATATCGGAGATCTTCCGAAGGTTTTCCAAAACATCCAGCTTTCCTTTTTTTTCCAACTCGCGTTCCAGTTCCGGGGAGTAGTCAAAATGATCCTCTATGGCGCGTTTGCTACGCCCCGTAATGATCAAAATATCCTCAATGCCGGCCTCCACCGCTTCCTCGATGATATACTGGATCGACGGCTTATCCACAATTGGCAGCATCTCTTTTGGCTGCGCCTTGGTCGCTGGCAGAAACCGAGTGCCCAGCCCTGCCGCCGGAATGATCGCCTTACGAATTTTCATCTGCTTGCTCCTCTCATCTTGAGATTACAAAAGGGTGTTTCCACCCTTTTGTACATGCTTTCCGCTTTTCTATTCAATTTTATGAACGTCTGAAAACACGGCCACGGCTGATATCCAGAGAAACGGAATCCCCGGTTTTCAACTGCTCCGTAATACCCAAAGCGCCAATGATGGCCGGCTTGCCCTGCTTGATGGCATATACGGCCGTATGGCTGCTAACGTTGGAGTTTTCACATACAATGGCGCGCGCCATTTTCATATACGGCAGGTATCTATCGTCCGTTTCTTTTACAACCAGAATATCGCGGGAGGACATCGACGCGCAATCCTCCAAGGTTTTTGCCACGCACACATGCCCGCGTACCGTTCCATTGCCAATGCCGCGGCCACGCACCAACACATCGCCGACCATAGAAACCTTCAGCAGGTTGGTGGTACCCGATACACCCAGCGGTACACCGGCAGAAATCACCACAACATCCCCATCATGCACCAGGCCGGTCAATTTTGCCGTCTCTACAGACTGCTTGAGCATTTCATCCGTTGAAGTGCTTTGCGGCGCCACAATCGGCGTTACGCCCCAAGTCAGCGATAGCTTATTGTACACCGACTCGGAAGGGGTTGTAGCAATAATCCGGCATTCCGGGCGGAACTTAGCAATCATTTTCGCCGTATAACCGCTGGAGGTGGATGTCACGATGGCCTTGGCGCTTACATCCCTTGCACATTCGCAACAAGCATGGGATACAGCGTCCGTGATATTGTATTCTTCTTTTTCCATCGACGAAGAAGGCAGAATGCGCGCATGGTTTTCCACATGCTGACAGATGGATGCCATCGTGCTCAGTGCTTCTACGGGGTACTTTCCGGCTGCCGTTTCCCCTGACAGCATCACAGCATCGCAGCCATCGTACACCGAAGAGGCCACATCGTTAACCTCAGCCCTGGTAGGCCGCGGGTTGCGGATCATACTATCCAACATCTGCGTTGCGGTGATCACCGGGCGGCCGATGGATTTACATAGCTGGATAATCTCCTTTTGGAAAATCGGCACCTGCTGTAACGGTACTTCAACGCCCAAATCGCCGCGCGCCACCATAACGGCATCCGATGCCTTTGCGATTTCCTCAATGTTTACAATGGCTTGATGGCATTCGATCTTGCTGATGATCTGGATGCCTTCTCCACCATTTTCCTGTAATAGCTGGCGGATCTCCAGCACATCCTGTGCTTTGCGGATAAAAGAAGCAGCGATAAAATCGATCCCCTGCTGGATACCGAACAGAATATCATCAATATCCTTTTCCGTAATGGAGGGCAGCTTTACATCCACGCCGGGTACGTTTACGCCCTTACGGTTGCTGAGCTGTCCACCATTTTTTACTTTACAGACAATGTCCGTACCGTCCTTGACCTCCAGCACCTCCATTGCGACCAAACCGTCGTCAATCAAAATCACCGTACCGGGCTGCACATCCTGCGGCAATCCTTCGTAAGTGATGGAAACGATTTCCTTGGTGCCCTCTACATCCCGTGTTGTCAGCGTAAAGGTATCCCCCTCCGCCAGCTCCACAGGCGTTTGCTGGAAGGTTTTAATGCGGATCTCCGGCCCCTTTGTATCCAGCATGATGCCAATTGGCATATTCATTTCCTTTCGAAGCGTCTGGATATCCTGAATCCTCTTTGCATGCTCCGCATGATCCCCATGGGAAAAATTCAGACGAAATACGTTTGCGCCGCCCTTTACCAGCTTTTTCAATACAGCAGGCGATTCACTGGCCGGGCCAATGGTACAAATGATCTTTGTTTTTTTTCTCATGTATCTATTACACCTCTTTGGTTTTATATCGAATCCTGTCCATAATATACCATAAATTGCGTATTGTAAAAAGTTTCCTTTGCCTCTGTTTTGAATTTTTCCCAGATTTTACAAAGATTATTTCTTGCTAAATGAAGAATTTTTCAGTATAGTATAAATAATAAGAACAATTCCTGATAGAAGAAGGTTTTACATTGTCTACTACGCATTATCGAAATTCAAAGCAGCGCAGCCGTGTTCTGGAGGCTGTACAAAACAGCGGTACCCACCCTACGGCAGAATATATTTTTGATACGTTGCGCAAAGAAGATCCCAATATCAGTTTGGGCACGGTATACCGCAATCTGGATATTTTGTGCAAACTCGGCAAGCTGGCCAAGGTCGGCCGTATGGACGGCCCGGAGGCGTTTGACCGCAATCCACAGCCACACTATCACCTATGCTGCACACGA
>UREB01000156.1 GCA_900546685.1 uncultured Eubacteriales bacterium
GTTTATGCATACATAATGGGCTTCCGGATTGTTATACGTCATCTGCCAAAAAGGATATTTGATGATGCCCGGGGTATTCATTCCGACGCCAAGCTCTAAAAAAAGCACTGGAAGATGGGCGTGTCTACGAATAAAGTCTGTATATCGTTCGCTTGCACGATACCATCCCTCATCTTGCACAAAAGTATCATCGGCCCGAAGATTCATCGTCATAGGCTTTCCGCAGACAGGGCAGCAGGGAATCAGCTCTGTTGGTATTTTCATATCTGCCTGCTGTTCTATCATGTCACGGATGGCCGCCTCATTGTCATAAGTTTTTTGATGACAAGGCACACTACACTGAAATAAGCCGTAATCGCCCTGCGTATAAAACAATCTGCGCTTATCAAAGCCTACCTTTTGAAACTGATGATCTACATTGGTGGTCAACACAAAATAATCTTTTTCTTTTACAAGCTCAAAAAGCCGTTTGTATGTGCCGTTATCCATATCCGTATACCGATTGATAAAAACATATCTGGACCAATAGGCCCAATATTCTTCTTGGCTGGCAAATGGATAAAAGCCGCCCGAATACATATCTTTGAAGCCATACTTCTCAATGAAATCGGAGAAATTTTCTTCAAACCTATTTCCTGAGTATGTAAAGCCGGCCGCAGTAGACAAGCCAGCGCCCGCGCCGATGATAACGGTATCTACTTTCTGCAATAGATCGTAGAATCGATGTATATTATCCGAGGAGCTGCTGGTAGATGATCTGATCCTCTTGTTTGAAAACATTAAAAACCACCTTTTCTATGCGTGTGTTCGTGTGCAGATAATCCGTAACTGTTCGCACCGCAATTTCCGCCGCTTTTTTCTGCGGAAAATGAAACTCTCCTGTGGAAATGCAGCAGAACGCAATGCTTTTCAGCCCATTCTCCGCAGCAAGCTCTAAGCAGGATCTGTAACAGGATGCAAGTTGCTTACAATGCGTTTCCGTAAGGCGCCCTGAAACGATTGGCCCCACGGTATGGAGCACATATTTACAAGGCAAATTATAAGCAGGCGTAATCTTCGCTTTCCCCGTTGGCTCATCATGGCCCTGCTCTTTCATTATTTTATCACAGGCCAATCGAAGCTGTATGCCGCTAACGCTGTGAATGATGTTATCCACGCAGGAATGGCAAGGGATAAAGCAACCCCTTAAAGCGCTGTTTGCGGCATTTACAATGGCATCAATCTTTAGGGTTGTGATATCTCCGCGCCATAATGCCAGGCGGCTGTTTACGGGCGATACGGGCAACCCTGCACTGTCCGTAACGCCTTTGTCCGCCACTTCTTCCCTTAGATATTCATCCTGTATATGCAAAAATCCCTCATCTATCGGACGGGGCGCACGAATATTCATGAGACTTCGAAGAAGCGTTTTCTGCTCATCTTCATTTTTTGGGATTTCTATATTGCTGTACTGTGGACATTCTGATAACAGTTGTTGAATCAGAAATTCTCTTTTTTCATGATGCGTCATTCTTGTTGCCCCTTTACACATGGTAAGACTTAGCAATGCATTTTCATACATCTATCATTCTTTCTGGCCAGTGTCCAGATTTTTTCTTCAAGGGAGCCTAAGGTTTGGAGTCTGGGAATTCCTATATCATTACTATACCATAAAAAGTAACATACAGTGTAAAGTCACCCCCGGTGTTTTTAATGCATAGAATTCTACACAGAACTTATCCGCAAAGGAGCCTATCCTATGTCCACCGATGCGCTTTATAGGCGGTGTAAACGCCTGATCCGAGACATCCGAAACGCACTGCCCAAGGCAACCTCCGCCCTGCCCGCCGACCTGGTTAAGGCATGCCTAGAAATCTCCGCGCTGCTCTCTCCCTACAGCCCTTATGGCCCGGCCATTGGGCGGTGTGTAGCGCAGCTTGCCTCCAAAAGTCGGGAAAACCGGCCGTATTTGCCTATTTTACTGGCCCATTGGGAAGAGGATGTACAGGTCTATCTTCACGATGCGCTGACACCCCAGGCGCTTTGCCAGCGTGGCCAAACGCAGGTACAAAGTCTGCGCCGCCTGCGCCCATTGATGCCCATGCTGCTATCGCGGCCCTATGACTATGAGGTTACCATTGCCGTGACCGCCTACAACAAGCTGGAGTACACAAAGCTGGCGGTAGAAAGCATTTTACAGCATACGGATCTTGCCTCTTTGGGCGCAGAGCTTCTGTTGATAGACAATGGCTCTAACGACGGCACAGCCGATTATTTTGCCACCATTCCCCAGGCCAAGGTGCTGTGCCTGCCCGAGCCGCTGGGCTATCCCGCTACCTCGCTAGGGGCGCTGGCAGCCCGCGGGCGGTATTATGTGCATTTTGCCAACGACATCATCGCAACGCCCAGGTATTTGGAGGGCTTGCTGCGCTGTATCCGCGCAGACAGCCGCACGGGCATGGCCGTGCCGCTCTGCAACGCGATGAGCAGCGGGCAAAGCATTGCTGTCTCCTATCCCGATCCGCGGCAGGATCCGAACGGGCTGGTTTCCTTTGCCGCCGCCTTTAACCGTTCAGATCCCCTGCAATGGGAGGAGCGCCCCCGCTTGCTGCCCTGTATGAGCATCATGCCCACCGTATTGGCCCGCGCCTGCCCAAACGACCCCTGGTTCCGCTTTGGGGAGTTTGCCGACGACGACGTATCCACCCGTCTAAGGCGGGCCGGCTTCCGTCAAATGCTGGCACGGGATACGTTTGTACACCATTTTGGATCGGTTACAGCCTCAACAGTACAGTCTCAGGCGCAAACGCTGCCACAAAGCCGCCTATTGTATCGACAAAAATGGGGCGTAGACGCCTGGTCTTCGATGGATTGGGATACAGAGATAGCTCAGCGCACAGCCGCCTGTTTGGAAGGGCCGCAGAGCCGCGTGCTGTGGCTGGACCCCCGGTTTGGCACCCAGCCCCTATACTGCCGGACGCTATGCCGCCAAAAAGGCGTCCAAAGCATCCATTGCGCGGCCGAAACCAAGCGCGCCTATCTGCCCGATGCCGAGGGGCTGTTTGCGCAGGCCTACGGCGGCCCCTGGCAGGATACGCTGCCCCGCTTTGCCCCTGGGTTTGACGCCATCGTATGCTGCCGCGACCTATCCTGCTATCCGGAAGAAGATCGTCAAGCCCTGCTAAGCCAAGCGGCTCGCTTGCTGGCGCCCGGAGGGCGGCTCTATTGTATGGCCAAAAATGCGGCGGCCTACGAAACGCTCTACAACCTATCCTGCCAGGCCTTTGCTACGCCCTACGGTGAAGAGGATCTGCCTTATCACCCGGTATACCCATCTACGCTGTCCAGCCATGCGGCGGCCTGCGGGCTTTCCGTTTCGTTTGCCTGTGCGCCCCTTGCCCTGCCCAGCGTGCCCGGACACGAAGCACAGCCCACGCCCTGTCCTCGCTTTTTCTGTGAATTTCGCAGAGAGAACCACGTATAATTCCCTTTTCTTCGGCGAAAACTGGAAGCGAGGTGATACAGATGAAGCATTATGCATCCATGCAAGAGCTCTTATCCCAAGATAGGGCCGCCCGGCATTATTTTGAATCGCTGCCGGATTTTGTTCAAGAACAAATTCAGTCAAGGGCCGGCAGCGTCAACTCCATGGCGAGCTTACAGGACTATGCAGAGAACCTTCTGCGCGGAGACGACTAAGTTCGTCTCCTTTTTTTATCGATCGGCACACGCAGCGTTTTGGTTCAGTGGTATACTATAAGAAAAAAGGTGGTATGGAGGGGTGTATGTATGAACAAACGTCAGTTGATGCTGGATTGCTTAAACGGCAAGCCCACCGAGCGCGTGCCCGGTTCGTTTTGGTTTCACAACCAACCGGATGAAAAGACAGGGGAAAAGGCGGTACAGGCCCATCTTAAACTCATCCGTGAAGGGGACATTGACTTTGTCAAAATCATGGATGAGACAGAGCTTCCCTTTGATTTTCAAACGGCGGACGACTGGAAACACTATAAGCCGCTTTCCTTGCATGATCCGCTGCTGGAAAAGCAGTATGACGTCATCAAGCGCATCGCCGATGCCGTAAGCAGCGATATGATGGTATTTACCACGCTGTTTTCCACCCTCAAAA
>UREB01000157.1 GCA_900546685.1 uncultured Eubacteriales bacterium
ATTGGTTATTATATCATGTTTCTGGGTTTCTGTGTATTCTGTGTTTTTTCTTTCGCAGATTCCCTGTTTTTTGTGGCTTTTTCTCGGCTTTTTCATGGCTTTTCCCTAAAATCGCCAGATTTTTTGAATTTTATCTAGGAAAATAAGTTAAAAAGTGCTAAAGTATTCCACAAAAGGGACAGGCCCGTGCCCGTCTCTTATCTTATGTTGTGTTTTTTTTATTTTACAAATCAGGAGGTTTCCCTATGGAAAAAGCCTTTGGCAAAGTGCTGTCACTTTTGTGTTTGGCGCTATGTCTTACCTTTGCAGTCTCTGCCTGCGGCGGTGCAGACCCGCTTGTAGGTACCTGGACGGACAACAATGAGGACGGCCTAACCATCACCTTTACCCAGGATCACACCTTTGCCATCAGCAGTGAGAGCGGTACGATGCTTACCGGCACCTATGCCCTGGACGGCGAAACGCTGGAGCTAAAATGTGACCAGGCCTCTTTACAAGCAGGGCCATGGAGCATAGAAGGGGATGTGCTGACGCTCACCTTGGACGATAGTGTGCATCAATACCAACGACAAACGGAATCGCCGTCAGCATAAAAGGAAAGGCAAGCCTTTCCTTTTTCTTTTTCTTCCCTTTTTTTTCATTGACTTTGCGTTTCAAGTGTGAAATAGTATGGATGACTATGAAACTTTTTTGTATCTATCCAAAGGAGGGGTTCTTTTTGCAACGCCGTTATGATGTCATATGTGTAGGCCAGCTTTGTGCAGATATTCTGGTGCGCCCTGTTAATGAAAAGATTTTTACCGTGGACTCCACGCCGGTAGATTCCATGCTTCTATGGCCTGGCGGCGATGCACAAAATGAATCCTGCGTCATGGCCAAGCTGGGGATG
The DNA here is from genome assembly GCA_900546685.1 of uncultured Eubacteriales bacterium. Classification (GTDB taxonomy): domain Bacteria; phylum Bacillota; class Clostridia; order Christensenellales; family QAND01; genus UMGS1975. The sequence continues at coordinate 890 of UREB01000157.1, forward strand.
AAAACCGCCCTGGTGGGCAAAATCGGCCGCGATATTTGGGGGGACGCCATCGTAGACATTGTAACCAAGAGCGGCGTAGATCTTTCACATGTGGTGCGCGATGATATGGTGAATACTTGTACCTCCGTTGCGTTGATTTTTGAAGATGGTCGCCGAAATTTTCTCTATCAAGGTGGTGGTAACGATGCCTTTACTGTAGAAGACATTGATTTTTCGCTGTTTTCACAGACAAGGCTCGTCACCTTAGGCAGTCTGTTTTCCCTTCCCGGCTTATTGGAGTCCGGTTTTGCAACCATTGTGCAAAAAGCACATGAGGCAGGCGCCCTGGTATCCGCCGATACTGCCCAGGTGCCGGAAGGATACACCGCCGAAAGCATACGCCCCATCATCCAGGATCTGGATTATTTCATGCCAAGCTACGAAGAAGCTTCCAAATTGGTGAATAGTGACGATCCCAAAACCATCGTCAATCGTCTAAAGGAAGTATGCCGCGGCGTTGTCATCTTAAAGCATGGCGGCGACGGCTGCTATGTCAGCGATGGCCAGCAATCATTCCATATGCCGCCATTTAAGGTCAACGCCATCGATACTACGGGGGCAGGGGATAACTTTACCGGCGGATTTATGACGGCCGTTCTCAAAGGATTTAGTTTGCGGGAATGTGCCCGTTTTGCCAATGCCACCGGCGCCATTTCCGTCCAAAGCATCGGCACAACTACTGCCATCCAAAATTTCCAGCAGGTCATGGATTTTTTGGCAACGCATCCTGCTTGATTCCAAAAAGCGCACCTGAGTGCGCTTTCTCCTCGTTCCAATTGTAAACCTATATAATATTTAAAATTGACATATGTTGTTTTTCCCCTGTACCATGTATAAAAAACCATCGTACAGGAAGTGCTGCTACATGCCCGTTACCAAAAATCGTTTGTATTTATTGATCCTTTGCTCACTATTTGCAGCGTTGTGCGCCATCGGTGCTTTTATCAAAGTTCCCCTGGCCTGGCTGCCCATCACACTTCAAACCTTCTTTTCTACCCTGGCCGGGCTGCTGCTCGGCAAAAAGTGGGGCACGGTATCCGTTGTCGTGTATCTGCTTCTGGGGTTGATCGGCCTTCCTATCTTTACACAAGGCGGAGGCATCGGCTATGTGACCAAGCCAACCTTTGGCTTTTTGCTCGGCCTAGCCCCTGCCACCTTTTGTACCGGTCTATTGTTTGAACGCTCCCGCAAATCCTGGTCTTCCGCTTTTTTTGCGTCGTTGGCAGGTGCCGTCATTCTTTATGTTGTAGGTCTTCCCTATTTTTATGGGATCATGACCCTTTATCTCCAACAAGCCATGACGGTTTCTCAGCTCTTTGCCGTTTACTGTTTACCCACACTGCCCGGCGATGTTATAAAGTGCATCGTCTGTGCCAGCGTAGTCGGCAGGCTACGCACTGCGCTTTCTCAAAAGCTCCCGGTATAACCATATCTTCTTTCGGTTACAGTAAAGGGGAAAGGAGGCGTCTTTGATGGATCTATATCAACGCATCCAGCTATACGCAAAGGAGATTCAGCACTTTATGGAGGTGCATCCCTATGGGCGGTTTGTTTCCGGCAAGGCAAAGAATCCCAAGAAAAAATAAACGTTTGCTCTCATTTTCATTTGCTTATATAGATAACTGGGATATAATGGAAATAACCCTAGCATAAAAGGAGTGTGTATCAATGAGCAGAGAACAGAAGTTTTTTGTATGTAACCATTGCGGAAACCTAATTGGAATGATCCACAATGCAGGTGTACCGGTCGTATGCTGTGGCGAAAAAATGCAGGAGCTTGTCGCCAATACTACGGATGCAGCGCAGGAAAAGCATGTGCCGGTGGTAAAGGTAGATGGCAATTTGGTGCATGTATGCGTGGGTAGCGCCGCGCACCCCATGACTGAAGAACATTCCATCGAATGGATCTATGTACAGACCAGCCAAGGCGGCCACCGCAAAGCGTTGTCTCCCAATGGTGCGCCGGAAGCCGATGTAGCACTGACAGACGGTGAAAAACCGTTGGCAGTGTTTGCATACTGCAACCTGCACGGCCTATGGAAAACCGATCTCGTTTGATAAAAAGGCCCGGAACATGCCTAGGTTTCGGGCTTTTTTTATTTTTTTCTTGCATTTGTTCCCTCAGACAGTATACTGAAAAAGACTGCTTTGTATCCAAAAAGGGGGATCAATATGGAGTTTACAGCGATTGTAAAAGCTATCAGCGGTGCGCTGTGGGACAATATACTGCTTGTGCTGTTATGTTGTACTGGCATCTATTTTACCTTACGCCTCCGTTTTGTCCAAATCGTAAAGTTTAAGGACAGCTTCAAAAAGGTATTTGGCGGTTTTCGCTTCAAAGGCAAAAAGGCCGGCAAAGAAGGGATGAGTTCTTTTCAGGCGTTGACGACCGCCATCGCTGCGCAAATCGGTACCGGCAATATCGCAGGCGCAGCCACAGCTGTGGTTTCCGGCGGCCCCGGCGCTATCTTTTGGATGTGGATCAGCGCTTTTTTTGGCATGGCAACGATCTTTTCCGAGGCCACACTTGCGCAAAAATTTAAAACCACTGTTCATGGCGAGGTCACGGGCGGGCCGGTTTATTACATTAAAGCAGCGTTTAAAGGGCGTTTTGGCCGTGTTCTAGCGGCATTGTTTGCCGTTTTCATCATTTTAGCCCTAGGCTTTATGGGGAATATGGTGCAGTCCAATTCCATTTCCGAGGCGTTTGACATTGCCTTTGGCATGCCCTCCTGGATCGTTGGGGTATTTGTAGCGCTTTTGGCAGGCTTTATCTTTATGGGTGGCATCCGGCGCATTGCATCTGTCACAGAAAAGCTTGTACCCATTATGGCTTTGCTTTATATTGTTGGCTCTCTGATTGTCATCGGTGTCAATTATCAGCATATCGGCCAGGCCTTTGTCTCTATTTTCGTAGGCGCCTTCCGGCCTGAAGCAGTATTGGGCGGAGCAGCCGGTATCTCGGTTAAAATGGCAGTTCGTTATGGTGTTTCACGCGGCCTGTTCTCCAATGAAGCAGGGATGGGCTCTACGCCGCATGCGCATGCATTGGCCAAAGTAGATCATCCATGCGATCAAGGCGTTGTTGCTTTGATGGGTGTTTTTTTGGATAAGATCGGAAGAGCGTCGTGT
>UREB01000158.1 GCA_900546685.1 uncultured Eubacteriales bacterium
CTGGTCGGCGTTTCCGGTAGGCCCTTTACTGCAGGATTCATCGGCGGCCCGGTACCGATCAGCACCACCTTGTTGACGGGCTCTTTTGTTACTTCGTTGGAGGTCTCCACACGTTTTACTTCCTTGCCGTCTTTATACACGACCTTTTCCTTGATGGTGCGCACACCCTGTTCGCCCTTTTGTGAAATCTCTGTTTCCCCGCGCTCTACCCGGTTGCTCTTTTTCTCCACCGTCTCAAACGCTATTTTTTCCGTGCGCGTTTCTGTACGGATCGCCAACCGTACCAACGAAACCGTCATTCCATCCCTGATCTCAGTATCCAAAGACGGCGAAATTTCGTCCTCGGTATCATATTCCAAGCCGGATTTATCCAGCGCGTCCTTTACCGTACCCTTGGCCAGCATGACAGTAGTATCGCCTGCCTTGGCCAAAATGCGAATCTCCTTGGCCCGGGTAATGGCCACAGACATATCCTCTGTGATCTCGGTATCCAACGGCGTATCGATCAAGTCATCTGCGCCCAGCGATACGCCCGCCTTTTCCAAGGCTTGCTGCAAGGTTCCCTGCGCAAGCTTTGTCTGCACCTGTTTGCCATCCCCCGTATCGATGGTTATGGTTTTGGCACGAATGATATGTACGGCCATTTCGTCCGCCAGCTCTGTCTCCAGCGGTGTGTCGATTACGTCGTCTGCTTCCAGCACAATACCCGCTTCTGCCAGCATTTCCTCTACATTTGGCGTGGCAGTGCGAATCTGTGTGACCGTACCATTGTCATCTACGGACAGATATACATACCTGCCTTCAAAATAGTACCAACCGCCCCAACCCAGTGCTGCGCATACCAAACAGCCCAGTATGCCCACTGCCAGCCGTTTTTTCCAGCCGCTGCGTTTTTCCATTGTCTGTGCAGAAACAGTCGCTTTTTCTTCTAACGGCTTTGGCCCACTAAGGTTTTTCTGCTGTTTTATATTTTTTTTCGCTACCGATTCGGCAATCTGCTTTTTCTTCGCCTTTTGCTTTTTTCGGTTAAAATCTATAATCTTTCCTTTATATTTCGGCTCAGACTGATCCGGCTGCGGCCGATATACCAAAGGCTTTTGCTTTTTGGGCAGCGGCGCTACAGCAGCCATCACGACAGAGGGTTTCGCGGCTTCCACCGCCTCCTGCCGTGCCGGCCCGGCATTTACCACCTTCGCGCTTTGTGCCGGCGGCTTTGTCGTCACTGCCCGTCCTCTATTCTTCCTCGTCTTGCAGAGGGCATTCCATACCCACTGGGCCAAGGCATATATGCCGATAAAAGGCAGCGCCAAAACAGACGCAACCGCATGCGCTGCACGCCTGATCGTTCGCTTTGCCTTTGCCAAAAGCCCTCTGCGCCGAGACATCCCAAAGTCCTTATTCGTTTTCAAGATGGAGGATGTCTGCTCTCCACTGAAAACCATGAAGTCTCGTTTGCGCAATCGGCTTTTTCGTCTGCGCCTAGGCATCTAAGCCCTCCCATCCCATTTGAATGTAGAGAAATTATAAGCCCTATGGTACAAAAGTGTCAAATTTTGACTCAAAATCGCAAAGTTTTTTTAATATTTTTTGTGTTTTTCCGCGTTTTTTTGACCCCATTCCCTATTTTCCTTCATTCGCCATATTTTGTGCCGTATAAAAAATACCCTTCCCCCGGATGGAGGAAGGGCATTTTCTTATAGGCTGCCATACCATTTGCAGATCGGTGCTTCCCAAGCGCCGATCACACGCTGAAATTGTAAGGCGGCCGGATACCGACAACGAAAGCAAACGTTGTATTTGCAATCCACTGCCGTACATTTGACCGGACTGTTTCTCTGGGGCGGCTGTCTGACAAAATCCTTCATGGCCGAATCCTCCTTTGAAGAAATCCGCTGGTCTTGATGCCGGGCCTTGCAGGCATTTTCCTGGCCGGTTTCCGCGGGACTAAATGAATGACATCGGGTATTGTTTTTTCCGCGCCCCTGTTGGATGACCGATACCAAGGGTGCCGCGCATACGCCCTGTGCGTTGTGCTTGCAGCGTATGCTGTTGCAAGCAATGGGGATACGCTGGTTATTTTGCTTTATAGCTGCAGCAGAGGGTATGTTCTGCGCTTCCGTCCTGTTTGCAGCCAATGCTGATGCTATCCAGCGTACATTCCTTGCACTGCTCGTTGAAACGGCAGCTGTCTACGCTACAATCGATGATGGTTTTGTGTTCAAACATGCTTTGCACCTCCTCGTCCTAATCCGTGGTCAATGATAGTATGCGCAGCATAAGGATTTTGTCTCTGGCAAAATCCGCCAAGGTGCTGTACAGTTGAAAACAACTGGAAAATCATGTATGCTTGGTATGTTAATTTTGTACGTAAACGAGGGACTTTTATGGCGCTTTTGGCAGCTTACAACATTGCAAAATCGTATGGCGACAGAGTCTTGTTTTCCTCTGTCAATTTTGAGTTGCAGGCCAAAAGCCGTACTGGCCTAGTTGGGGCAAATGGTACGGGCAAAACCACGCTGTTTCGGCTGTTGGCCGGGCAAGAGCAAGCGAACAGCGGCCAGATTTCTCTGGATAAAAATACCAAAATTGGCTATATGGAACAGCATGCGGCTTTTGAAGAGGAAAGATCCGTTTATGAGGAAACGCTGTCCTTATTTTCTCCGTTGATGGCAGACGAAGCTGCGTTAGAGCAACTCAACCATCAAATTGAACGCCAAACCGGGGATCTGGATCAGCTTGTGAAAAAGCAAAACGCTTTGTTGGAACGCTATCAGCAAAACGGCGGGCTTACCTATCGGGCCCGCACCCGCAGCATGCTGCTTGGCATGGGGTTTTCACAAAGCGATCTGTCTTTGCCAATGAAAGCGCTTTCTGGCGGCCAGCAAAGCAAAGTGCAAATGTGCAAACTGTTGCTCTCTGGCGCGGATCTCCTGCTTTTGGACGAACCAACCAACCACTTGGACATCCAAAGCGTAGAATGGCTGGAAAGCTTTTTGCAAACATATCCGGGTGCGCTTTTGGTCGTTTCCCATGACCGTTATTTTTTGGATAAGATCTGTACGTCGATCCTGTCGCTGGAGCACGGCAGCGTGAAACGCTATGCGGGCAACTACTCTCAGTTTTACCAAAAACGCGAACAGCAACGCATAGAAGAAGAGCGTCATTATAAAAATGCACAAAGAGAAATACAGCGCATGGAGAACATGATCACCCAGCTGCGTCGCTGGAATCGTGAAAAATCCATCCGAACGGCGGAAAGCAAAGAAAAGCAGCTGGCAAAATTGAAGGATAGCGTTAAAGCACCCACACCTATTGCCCCAACGCTTGGTTTTTCGTTGTCCGTTGCGCAGGCTAGCGGACAGGATGTGCTCATAGCCGAGCACCTGTCCAAAGCCTACAACAAACCGCTGTTCACCGATGTATCTCTGCATATCCGGAAAGGAGAGCGAGTATTTTTGCTGGGGCCAAATGGCTGCGGCAAAACCACGCTGTTCCGCATTTTGATGAAAAAAATTAAGCCGGACGTTGGTTTGGTGCAGTATGGCGCCAATGTACGGCCCGGCTATTATGACCAGACGCAAAGCGGGCTATCCCCCCAGGCAACAGCCCTGGAGGAGATCCAAAATGCATATCCGCATATGAACGATACCCAAGCGCGCAGCGCACTGGCGATGTTTTTATTTCGGGGTGATGATGTTTTCAAACCGATTGCCGCGCTCTCCGGCGGTGAAAAGGCTCGGATCGAGCTATTAAAACTCATGCTCTCGGAATCAAATTTCTTGCTTTTGGATGAGCCGACAAACCACCTGGACGCCGATTCGCGGGAAGCGTTGGAAAATGCCCTGGAGGGCTATGAAGGCACGCTGTTTGCCATAACGCATGACCGGTATTTGGCCAACCGATTGGCAACGAGAATCCTCGCCTTCACGCCGGATGGATTGCGCGAAAGCCTGGGCAATTATGATGATTATCTGCGAAATGCAGAGCAATGGGCCCAGCTGGCACAGCCGAGCACAGAGAAAGCGCCAAAAGCTGCCGTCGTTACGC
>UREB01000159.1 GCA_900546685.1 uncultured Eubacteriales bacterium
CAGGGTAAAGGGCAGCTTGTCCGGCTGGGGGTGGCCCAGGCTGATGGTCAGGCTGGCCTGGGGGTCAGCATCCACCAGCAGCACTTTCTTTCCGGCCTGGGCCAGCCCTATCCCTAAGTTGGCGCAGGTGGTCGTTTTGCCGACACCGCCCTTCTGGTTGGCGACGGCGATGATTTGCGTGTTCATTATGTTTCACCTCGTTTCTGTTGATTGCGTTCGGTTCTGGAAATAGAAAAAGCCGCCACTTCTTTCGTTAAAAAGAGTGACGGCTTTTTCTGATCCCGGAACATCAATCCCCGGAAATGCAAAAAGCGCCCAGCAGGAACACTGAGCGCTTTCGCAATAAAATCATATTCATTTGTTCAGATTTGGTCAAACTTTGCCAAACCGATTTTGCATAAAAATTCGGAGGGGCAAAAATGCAAAAATGACCTCATGGGAGGGTGCAGGGGCAAAAAAGTTGTCCTATAATTTAACCCATTAGCCCTCATTTTAGGGGTGGTTGTCCTTTATTTAACCCATAAAAATCGGTTCAAAACAGGTCAGACCATGCCAAAATAGGCCAAACAATCTGAAAAGGAAAAACCCCGAAAACCGCATGGTTTCGGGGTTTTTGAGCTGTTTTGAAACAGTTTTAGCGCTTGCTGAACTGAGGTGCGCGACGTGCAGCCTTGAGGCCGTATTTCTTACGTTCTTTCATGCGCGGATCACGAGTCAAGAATCCAGCCTGCTTTAACGCAGGGCGTAGATCCTCGTCTGCCTGCAACAGCGCCCTAGACACGCCATGGCGAATCGCACCCGCCTGTCCGGTAAATCCACCGCCGCATACATTGACGTGCACATCGAATTTATCTTCCAGACCGGTTACCACCAACGGCGCTTTGGCTGCCATCTTCAAGGTTTCCAGGCCAAAATATTCTTCCAGATCGCGTTTGTTTACAATGAAAGCACCTTTGCCCGGCACCAAGCGTACACGCGCGACGCTCTTTTTCCGTCTGCCGGTTCCCAGGTATTGCGCTTTTGCTGCCATCTGTTATGCCTCCTTACACTTCCAGCGTTTCAGGCTGCTGGGCTTCATGGTTATGATTCGGGCCCGCATAGACCTTCAGCTTTTTAATCATTTGGCGTCCCAGAGAATTTTTCGGCAGCATACCCTTTACAGCATGCTCCAGCGCAAATTCGGGACGGGTTTCCATCAGGGTGCGGTAGGTAGTTTCTTTCAAACCGCCCGGATACCCTGTATGGCGGTAATATACTTTTTGATCCAATTTGTTGCCGGTAAACACCAGCTTGTCTGCGTTTACGACGATAACATAATCGCCCATATCCGCATGCGGCGTAAATTCAGGTTTATGCTTGCCTCTCAAAATGTGAGCAACACGGCTTGCCAGACGGCCGAAGGTTTTGCCTTCCGCGTCCACTACATACCATTTGCGCACCAGGGCATCTTCCCCAGGCATATAGGTTTTCATAGGATACTTCCTCCTGTACTCTGTCCACGGGTGAGCAAGGCCGTGTACAGAAGAAATTGATAAGATTCTAATTTCGCGTTTTACTCCGGGGCTAATGGTGCAAAACAGCGCTTATATATTTTATCCAAACGCAGGTTTTCTGTCAACCAAAACTTAAAAAAAACCCGATTTTATGCGGGAAAGACCCCATCTAGTATGCTTTTTTCGCACAAATACTGTTCATAGCTCGGTGGCGCGCCATAATATACGCGCTGTAAGATCAATCCTTGCGGCGGCGCTGTGATCCCACCCTGAATGCGTTCCTTTGTCCGAAGCATCCTAGCAAACGCGTCCGTTTGCAGTTTGCCGCGGCCTATATCAATCAGCGTTCCGGCGATGATTCGCACCATATTATAAAGAAATCCACTGCCCACAATGTCCAAAACCAAAAGATCGCCACGCTTTTGCAGCTGCGCAAAGTAAATCTCCCTTGTCGTATCCTTTACCACGCTTCCCGAAGCCGCAAAAGCGGCAAAATCATGCCGGCCCAGTAGCGTACCCAGCGCCCGCTGCATTTTCAAAGGCTCTAGCGCATAGGGCACATGCGCCACCATCCTGCGGTTCAGTGCGCTGGCATGCTTATGGTTATAGATGGTATACCGATACCATTTTGCCTTCGCATCAAACCTCGCATGAAACGTATCCGATACCCTCGACGATTCTCTGATGCGTATATCCTTAGGCAGCGTAAAATTCAGCGCATACGCAATGCGTTCCGGCGGTATTTTGGTCTCTATGTCAAAATGGCATACCATCCCCGCTGCGTGTACGCCGGCATCTGTTCGGCTGGCGCCCTGTACGCATACCGGACTACCAAACAGCCGTTCCAACGCTTCCTCCAGCCTCTGTTGCACTGTAACGGCGTTGTTTTGCCGCTGCCAACCGGCATATTCCGTGCCATCAAATTCAACGATCAGCTTGATGCGCATCAAAACCCTCCTACTGTAGCAAGCAAGTAGGCCGCTACCATGATCAATAAGCTAATATAGTCGCGCCCTCCCATGTGCATTACAGTGAGTTTTGTGCGGCCTTCTCCCCCGTGATAGCAGCGCGCTTCCATAGCCGTAGCAAGCTCTTCTGCCCTCCGAAACGCACCCACAAACAATGGCACCAACAGGGGAATCAAGCTAGCCGCGCGTTTGAAAAGTCCGCCCGTATCAAAGTCCGCGCCCCTGGCCGCCTGTGCCTTGCGGATGCGATCCGCCTCCTCTGCCAACGTCGGGATAAAGCGTAAGGCAATCGACATCATCATCGCCATTTCATGGACCGGAAAGCGAATCGCCTTAAGCGGTCTCAGCAGCGATTCCAGCCCGTCTGTAAGCTGCAGCGGCGCGGTTGTCAACGTCAGCATCGAAGTTCCGGCCACCAGCAACGCCAAGCGTACAGACATCTGAACGGCAAATAGCAGGCTCTCCTTCGTGATGGTAAAGATCCACCAGTGTACCCACACCGTCTGTCCCGGCGTTAAAAAGAGGTTCAAAACAAATGTAAAAATTAAAATAAATAGAATTGGCTTTAGGCCCTTCAAGACAAATCGGATCGGCACGCGGGATAGCAAAATCGTCACTGCCAGAAGGCCCAGCACCATGCCATATCCCTGGAGCGTGCTTACCAAAAAGGCCAGCACCATAAAGGCGATTGCCAGTACGATTTTGATCCGCGCATCCAGCCTATGGATTACGGACTCAGCGGGAAAATACTGACCCAATGTCATATCACTCATCGCCATGGTTTTGCCTCCCCTCCAGCGCTTTTTTCAAATGAGCGGCAAACTCCATGGGATTGCGCGAAAAGGGCACCTTTATCCCCCTGGCCTGCAATGCCTTCGTCAGCCTGCTCAACGTCGGGACCGCCAAGCCAGCCTGCCTTAATTCCTCTTCATGAGAAAAAATCTCTTCCGGTGTTCCAAAGCGCACCAATTTCCCCTGGTGCATCACGGCCAACTTGTCCGCATACATGGCCATATCTTCCATAGAATGGGATACCATCAGCACACCCATGCCGGTTTGTTCCGGCAGCCTGCGGATGATCGTCAAAAGGTTTCTGCGCGCTTCTGGGTCTAGGCCTGCTGTTGGCTCGTCCAACACCAGATAGTCCGGCTCCATCGCCAAAACCCCTGCGATGGCTACTCTCCTTTTTTGTCCACCGGATAGATCAAAGGGCGAACGCTCTGCAAAGGTTTCATACTCTATCTGCATCCAAGCCATCGCTGATTTGGCTCGTTCAATCTGCTGTTCTTCCGACAGTCCCAGGTTTTTCGGGCCAAAGCAAATGTCCTTTACCACTGTCTCCTCAAACAGCTGCTGTTCTGGATATTGAAACACCATACCCACCTTAGTACGGATCGCTTTTTTATCATATTTCCCTGAAAGTTCTACACTGTCCACCACAACACGGCCGCTTTGTGCCTGTTCCAATCCGTTCAAATGCTGGGCCAGCGTAGATTTTCCGCTTCCTGTATGGCCAATGATACCGGTTAGCTGTCCTTTTTCGATTTCTAGCGAAACATCCTTGAGCGCTTCCACC
>UREB01000160.1 GCA_900546685.1 uncultured Eubacteriales bacterium
GAAAGATTGGCCGGAAGAGGCAGCGGGCACTGCCTAATGACAAAGGGGCGCTGATATGTATGGCCTCTCCCCGAGGCACTGTCCCCGGCAATGCAGACCTCCCGGACCGGACAAGGCGGCGGGCACAGCCCGCCGAAGGGCCCCCCTTCGAACGTGGAGGGGGCCTTTCGGAAGCCCCCCGCGTTTTTGCCTTACAAAAGGCAAATAAAGCCGATGCTTACTGCGAGTAGGGCAGCGGATTCTCCGTTTTCTCAAGGATATAATCAACGCTGACCCCATATAAATTGGAAAGTGTCAAGAGATGCTCAACCGGGATTGTACGAATTCCGTTTTCGTAATTGCTATATGCACCGCGGCTAATCGATAAAGCGGCAGCAACCTGCTCTTGTGTGTAGTTGTTGCTATTGCGTAACTCCCGTATTCTTTTATATATTTTTGCCATGCCATCATCTCCTGATGAATATTATATATGACACAGAAGAAAACACTGACTTTTGACACAAATTGTGTCAAAATATTTTTAGATGATACAAATCGTGTCAAACAAGGAGGGAGCGGTATGGTAGTAGAAAGGCTGTCGACGATATTTGGCAAGGAGCAGGGGGAAACGCCGGAGGCGGAGCGGCTGCATGAACAGCTTTTGCAGACGCTGACAAAAGAGCAGCGCTGCCTTTTGCTGCACTTGATCGACGAAAAAGACATGGAGCGGGGGCTGGCACAGGAACAGAACTTTGCGGCAGGGCTGACATTAGGGCTTCGGCTGGGGCTGGAGGTATTTCGCTGCGACGAAGAGGAAAGCTGCCGGTAGAAGGCGGCCTGCCTGATGGAAAAAAGAAAAGAGCCACACGGCTCTTTTTTTGATGGAAAAATAGAAGGATTGCTTTTGCCGAGCGGCTTAGAGCAGGGCGTTGAGCGCATCCAAAAACGCTTTGGCGTCGTTTGCTGCGCGGCCTTTGTATTGCACGATATTTTCATGCGTGGTATGCCCCAGCAGGATATCGCCGCCGGCAGGGCATCCCGGATAGAGAAACTTGATCATACCGGTGCCATGGCCATAGCCGAAATCCTGAAACTTATGCTCCGCCTTTTCCAGGGTGGATACGGGCAAAACGGTTTCGGCCGGCAGGGCCATGAGGACGTTGGGATCGCGCTGGATGGTGACGGTTTGCTGATCGGTATCCAGCGTGAGCTTGGCGCCGACGCAGGAAACGGAATAGGTTGCCATGGGAAATGCCTCCAATTCAAAATGGGATTTTCCTGCATTGTATCACTTTTTGCTATGTTTCACAAGACGGTTCCGGCGGCACAGCCACCGGCAAACGGGGCGTTTATTGCCATGAAAAGCGGATACCCCATGATACTTTTCCCTCCTCTACAATACAGACGAACAGACGGACAAGGAGGAGATGGCGGCATGGATTGGAGCGATGCGCTGCTGTTTTTCGCGGTGCTGCTGGCGCTGTTTGCATCGGCGTGGGCAGCGGGGCTGGCCCAGGGAACGGACAGGCGGAACAGGCGGGAGACCGGAGCACGCTTTGCCCCGGAACGAAAGGAAGGACAAAGCGCAGGGCCGGGGGCGGCCGGCGCGGACAAAGCGAAGGAAAAGCCGCTGTGCACGGCGTTGGATAACCTGACGGCCTATGGCACGAACCGGCAGCAGACAGAGGTGGAGGACAGGCATGAAATTTGGGAGGAATGAAAGCGGCCGATAGCCGGGAACAAGGCGTAGAAACGCATTGCGGCGGAGAGCAAAATAGAAAAAGCATTCCCCTGCGAAGGGAAAAGGCAGAGCGCGGAGAATAAGGCAAATAGAAACAGGCCGAGGACAGCGGCCGATCCCCGGGGCAGAGGGCAGAGCAAAGCACGAAAGACAGGCCGGAAAAGGAACCGACCACTGGGCAAAGGGATAGAAGGCCGAGGACAGCGGCCAAGCCCCGGGGCAGGGGGCAGAGCAAAGCACGAAAGACAGGCCGGAAAAGGAACCGCCCACTGGGCAAATAGAAACAGGCCGAGGACAGCGGCCGATCCCCGGGGCAGAGGGCAGAGCAAAGCACGAAAGACAGGCCGGAAAAGGAACCGACCACTGGGCAAAGGGATAGAAGGCCGAGGACAGCGGCCAAGCCCCGGGGCAGGGGGCAGAGCAAAGCACGAAAGACAGGCCGGAAAAGGAACCGCCCACTGGGCGGGAGGAGGGACAGATGTTTACACGGAACGGAACGGGAAAGCGTACCGAGAGCGACGCTACGACGGAGACATGGCAGCGGTACGAACGCGGAGTATCGTACCACGAACGCAACAACCTATACGCCCAAACCGACAAAAACCACCGGTATTTTGCAGGAGACCAATGGCGCGGCGCGTATTTGGGAAGCATTTCGCCGGTACGATTTAACTTTATTAAGCCTACGGTGCTGTACAAGGTATCCACCGTGGCGCAGAACACCATGAGCCTACACTATGAACCCAACGCATTTTCCATGCTGGCAGGGCAGGAAAACCAGGAGGGCGCACAGCTATTTTTGCAGGCGGCGGAGAAGATCTGCCAGAAGCTGAACGGGCACGCCTCCCGGATGTGGGAAAAAAACAAGATGGACACCATGCTGTGGGACTGTGTGCTGGAGGCCGCCATTGCCGGCGACGCATTTTTGTACTTTTACGAAAAGGACGGCGAGGTGGTGTGTGAACAGGTGGACACCACCAACGTGTATTTCGGCAACGAGAACGAACGCGACCTGCAAAAGCAGCCGTATATTCTGATTGCATTTCGCCAGACGGTGGAGCAGGTGCGGCGCGAGGCCAAGCAAAACGGCGTGCCGGAGGACCTGCTGCGCCAGATCGTACCGGACAGCGACACGGCCACCCAGGCCGGCGACAGCGCCAAGACCGAGGTGGAAACCGACGAGGACGGCGGCAAGTGCATGGTGGTGCTGGAGCTTTCCAGAAAGACGCACAAGGACGGGCGGCGCTGCGTGGTTTCCCGCAAAAGCACGCGGTATGTGGAGATACAGCCTGAACGCGACCAGGGGCACGCGATGTACCCGATGGCGCACATGGCTTGGGAGCCCATCAAGGGCTGCTGCCGCGGATACGGCGAGGTGCGCTTTTTGATCGATAACCAGATCGAGGAAAACAAAAACCTGGCCAGGCGCGCGGTGGCGGTGATGCAGAGCGCATACCCCAAGATGATCTACCGCACGGACGCCATCGGCGACCCGGAAGCGCTGTATAAAACGGGCGCATCCATTGGGGTGAACGACATGAACGCGCAGGATGTGCAGAACTATGTGCGGTATTTGAGCCCGGCCAGCACATCGCCGGATGCCTACACGCTGACAGAAGAACTGCGGGAAGTGACGCGCAACCTGGCGGGCGCCAGCGAAGCGGCGCTGGGCGACATCAACCCGGAAAACGCCAGCGGCAAGGCCATTTTGGCGGTACGCGACGCAGCGGCGGCCCCGCTGAGCCGGCAAATCGCGGCATACCGGCAGTTTGTAGAGGACATCGGGCGCGTTTGGTTTGATATGTGGGCGGCGTACAGCCCGGAGGGCAAGGCGGTGCTGGTGACTGTGACGGACGCGATGGGGCGCGAGGTACAGGCGGTGGAGATCATCCCGTATGAGGCGATGCAAAGGCTGAAGGTGCATGTGAACGTGGATGTTTCGCCCAGCGACGCATACAGCAAATACGCCGTGGAGCAGAGCCTGGAAAACTGCCTGGCCAACGGCTGGATTACATTTGAGGAATATGTAGAGGCGCTGCCGGCGGACAGCGCGGCCCCCAAGGGCAAGCTGACCGAGATCTTGCAAAAGCGGGCGATGGCAGCGCAGCCGGCCCTATCCGGAACGGAGGACAGGCTATGATATGCAGGCATTGCCAGCTGGTGGAAATGGAACGGGTGCGCAGAGAAGGGGAGACGAACCTGTACCGCTGCCCCAAATGCGGCGCAACACAGAGGATGACGGCACAGCAAACAGCGGCGGCCAGAGCGCGAACACAAATGCAGATCGGAAGAG
>UREB01000161.1 GCA_900546685.1 uncultured Eubacteriales bacterium
TGGCTGCCTGGGCGCCGGCTTGGGCAAGCTGGTCAACGGGATAGCTGTTAAAGCTGTCTTTTACGCTGGTCAAGGCATGGATCAGCTGCCGGTTTCCCAGCGCATAGCCGACGCGAAGCCCTGCCAGCGCGTGCGATTTGCTCAGCGTGCGCACGACCAAAAGGTTTTCATACCGCCCGATGAGCGAAGCTGCGCTTTGCGCGCCAAAGGCAACATATGCTTCATCGATCAAAACCAGGCACTGTGGGTTGGTATGTAAAATTTGCTCGATCTCAGACAGCGTTAACCCAATGCCGGTGGGCGCATTGGGATTGGGGATCAAAATGCCTCCGGCGGCGCCTTGGCAAAAGGCCGGCAGGTCTATGCAAAAATCGGCGGTCAACGGAATTTTTTGCACGGCAACGCCGAATAGCTGGGCATAGACCTCGTAAAAGCTATAGGTAATATCTGCAAACTGCACCGGCTGCGCCTGGCCAGCAAAGAAGGCGGGAAAGCAGAGCCCCAGCACTTCGTCCGAGCCGTTGCCCACAAAGACCTCCTCCACGCTTAACCCTTCGGCTTTGGCGATGGCTTGGCGCAGCGCGTGGCTGGTGGGGTCGGGATATAGGCGGAGATGTTCCATCGCCTGTGCCACTGCCGGCGCTACCCGAGGCGAAGGCGGATATGGGTTTTCGTTGGTGTTGAGCTTGATGATCTTTTGCCTCCCCTTTGGCTGCTCGCCGGGCACGTATGGGGACAGGCGTTTGGCCAAAGGGCTGATAACGGTCTGCTGCATGGAGAACTCCTCCTTGGATAAGCGATCATATATACCTATTATATACCATCACTTTCTTCTTGGCAAGGCGGATTGCGCAAAGCAAAATTCCATTTGCTTTTGGTTGCATAGCCAACGAATGCTGCTTTTTTCGGCAAAATGTGAAAAACGCGCACTTTTTTCAAAAAAATGGGAAAACTTCCCGTAGAACAGGGCGGATAACGCTTGACGATTTCTGCACAAGGTTATTATAATGAATGGGATTTGATTGTTAATACTACAATACTACAACCTTAAGGAGGTTCCCCCATATGGCAAAAACATTGACCATTGATGGCAATACCGCTGCCGCGCACGTTGCGTACGCGTTCAGCGATGTAGCTGCCATCTACCCGATTACGCCGTCCTCTCCGATGGCGGAATCTTGTGACGAATGGGCAGCGGCCGGCCGTAAGAATATCTATGGCCAGACGATGAACATCGTTGAGATGCAAAGCGAGGCGGGTGCTGCTGGCGCTGTGCACGGCTCTTTGGTAGCTGGCGCTATGACCACGACCTTTACTGCGTCCCAAGGCTTGCTGCTGATGATCCCCAACATGTACAAGATCGCTGGCGAATTGCTGCCCTGCGTATTCCATGTGAGCGCGCGCGCTCTGGCCACGCAGGCGTTAAACATCTTCGGCGATCAGGCAGACGTGATGGCTTGCCGTCAGACTGGGTTTGCCATGCTGGCCTCTGCTTCCGTTCAGGAAGTTATGGACCTGGCGCTGGTTTCCCATCTGTCCACCATCAAAACCCGTGTGCCGTTTGTGCATTTCTTTGATGGATTCCGTACCTCTCACGAGATCCAAAAGGTAGAGGTCATCGATTATGAAGACATGGCCAAGCTGGCGGATATGGACGCCATCCAGGCGTTCCGTGAACGCGCGATGAATCCGGAACATCCGCATCAGCGTGGTACCGCGCAGAATGCGGACACCTACTTCCAGAACCGCGAGGCTTCCAATAAGTTCTACGATGCGGTACCTGGCGTGGTGCAGGAATGTATGGATCAGGTAGCAGCGCTGACCGGCCGTCAGTATCATCTGTTTGATTATTATGGCGCGCCCGATGCGGAAAACGTGATTGTGATCATGGGTTCCGGCGCAGACGGTGTAGAGGAGACCATGAACTACCTCATTCAGGAACGCGGCCAGAAGATCGGCCTGGTGAAGGTTCGCTTGTACCGCCCGTTTGTGGAAGAGAAGTTCATCGAAGCACTACCCAAGACCGTCAAACGCATTGCGGTTATGGATCGTACCAAAGAGCCGGGCAGCGCAGGCGAACCGCTGCTGCAGGATGTGCAGACTGCTTTGTTCAATGCCAAATTGGATGTTGTATGCATCGGCGGCCGTTACGGCATGGGCAGCAAGGAATTCACGCCTTCGATGATCAACGCCATCTATGAAAACCTGGCGGCGGCAGAGCCGAAGAAACGCTTTACCGTCGGTATTACCGACGATGTGACGGGCTTGTCCTTGGAGGTCAAGGAAAAGATCAATCCGGCGGGCGAAGGAACGTTCCAGGGCATGTTCTACGGCTTGGGTTCCGATGGTACCGTTGGCGCGAACAAAAACTCCATCAAGATCATCGGCGACCATACCGATATGTACGCTCAGGGCTATTTCTTCTACGATTCCAAAAAGTCTGGCGGTATCACGGTCAGCCATCTGCGCTTTGGGCAAAAGCCCATCCAGTCTCCCTATCCGATCGATACGGCAGACTTTGTGGCTTGCCATAACGCTTCTTATATTACCCGTTACGACATGACCGGCGTTCTGCGTGAAGGCGGCACGTTCCTGTTGAACTGCCAGTGGTCTCCGGAAGAGCTGGAGCATCGCTTGCCGGCCAAGGTTAAAAACGATTTGGCAAACAAGAATATCAATTTCTACATCATCGATGGTGTGAAAATTGCTGCTGAAGTAGGCATGGGCGGCCGTATCAATACGGTCATGCAGTCTGCATTCTTCAAGATTGCAAATGTAATTCCGTATGCAGATGCCAATGAATACATGAAGCAAGCGGCCTATAAATCCTACAGCAAGAAGGGCGAAAAGATCGTAAACATGAACTACGCGGCCATCGATGCTGGCGGCGAAGGCGTAGTGAAGGTTGAGATTCCGGAAGCCTGGAAGACCACCACGGAAGGTGCGCCGATGGTTGCCAAATCCGGCGACAAATACTTCGATGAAGTTTTGTATCCGATCGCTTACCTGCATGGCGACGAGCTTCCGGTTTCCACCTTTACCCCCGATGGCGTTGTGCCCACCGGCACCACCAAGTTTGAAAAACGTGGCGTAGCCATCAAGGTACCGGAATGGCAGATGGATAAATGTATCCAGTGTAACCAATGTTCGTTGGTTTGCCCGCACGCTGTTATCCGTCCGGTACTGGTCAAAGAAGAAGACCTCAAGGATGCTCCGGCTGCCTTTGAAGCAAAAGCCGCGATCGGTAAGGACTTTGCAGGATATCAGTTCCGCATGCAGGTTTCCCCGCTGGATTGCACGGGCTGCGGCAACTGCGCAGACGTCTGCCCGGCCAAGGAAAAGGCTTTGATCATGAAGCCGCTGGATTCTCAGATGGAGCAGGCGGAAAACTGGACCTTTGCCCAGAATCTGCCGAAACCGGATATCAAATTCAACCGCAATACGGTCAAGAACAGCCAGTTCTTGCAGCCGCTGTTTGAGTTCTCCGGCGCATGCGCGGGCTGCGGCGAAACACCGTACATCAAGCTCATTACGCAGCTGTTTGGCGACCGTATGATGGTAGCCAACGCTACGGGTTGCTCCTCCATCTACGGCGGTTCTTCTCCGACCTGTCCGTATACCAAGAACGAGAAGGGTCATGGCCCGGCTTGGGCAAACTCCTTGTTCGAAGACAACGCCGAATTTGGCTACGGCATGCGCGTTGCCGCTGCACAGCGTGAAGCGCTTGTTGCTCAGAAGGTAGACGAGGTGCTGGAAAATGGCTGCGCAGACGACCTGAAAGCGGCTTTGGAAAACTGGAAAGCAAACCGCCACGATGGTTTGGCTTCTCAGGAAGCGGCGGAAGCGGTTAAGGCTTTGTTGCCGGAAGCCATCAAGGCAGATAGCAAGAATGCCGCGGCGCTGAAGGTCATTGAAAACAATGCGGATCAGTTGGTGAAAAAATCCATCTGGTGCTTCGGCGGCGACGGTTGGGCCTACGATATCGGCTACGGC
>UREB01000162.1 GCA_900546685.1 uncultured Eubacteriales bacterium
AATGCAGAGGTGGCTCTGGGCGCAAAGGTGACAACGCTGATGCCTCCAGAGGGGATACAGCCGCGCATCATTTTGTATAGCACGCATTCCAATGAATCCTTCCGTAAGGTGGAGGGAGATAACTACGAGGAATCCAGCCAATGGCGTACGCTGGACAGCGGCTATAACATTCAAAAGATTGCACAGAATTTGGCCTACCTTTTATGCAATGAATACCATTTGCCTGTGATGTTCGACAGTACAGATCATGAATTGGGGAAATATTATACCACTTCCTACAATCGTTCGCTGGAGACAATGAAAAAGGATAAGGAAAAATATCCGGTGGATCTATTTATCGACGTGCATAGGGATGGAACGGGCTCTTCCGGCATCGGCGATGTGGTAACGGTAGATGGAAAGCCTTGTGCAAAGGTGATGTTTGTGATCGGTACGGGCGAAGGGAAAACGGGAGAGGGCTTTAAGGAACGCCCAAAGGATTGGGAAGCCAACAAAAGACTGGCGGACGCCATCATTGCAGAACTGAACACCTATGCGGAAGGATTGGGCAAGACGACGCGAGTAAAAACTGGACGATACAATCAGCACATGGCGGAGAACTGCATTTTGATCGAGATCGGCCACAACCAAAATACGTTGGAGGAGGTCATGAATACGGTACCATATATTGCCAAGGCGATGAATACGGTTTTTACCCGTGACCTTGACATCCAGCCATACTCCGTGCCATGATAAAAGGCGAAATCAACAAAGAGTGTGGGTAGAGGGATGGAAAAAACAGCACCAATAGGGGTATTTGATTCCGGCGTTGGCGGCCTGGGAACCCTAAAGGCCCTGCAAAAGCAGCTGCCGCATGAAAATTTCGTGTTTTATGGAGACAATGCCAATGCCCCGTATGGCACAAAAGAGACGGAGCGTATTCGTGCGTTGAGTTTTGCTTGTACTGATTTTTTGCTGGCAAAGCGCTGCAAGACCATCGTGATCGCATGCAACACAGCGTCCTCTGCGGCCAAGGAGGAGCTTCGGCAGGCGTATGACGTGCCATTTGTGGCGATGGAGCCGGCCATTGCGCCGGCAGGAAGGGCACGGAAAGACGGATGGGTGCTTGTGATGGCTACGCCGGCTACATTGCGCCAGCCTTTGTTTGTATACAGAGTTAAAAAATGCGGGCTGGAGGGGCATGTGTTGCCGGTACCATGCCCCAAATTGGTAGAGCTGATAGAGCGAGGCGCTGTATTGGGAGAGGAAACCTACCATGCTATAGAGCAAGCGTTTTTACCGTATGGGGATAAGCAGGTAGACGCGATTGTTTTGGGATGTACGCATTTTATCCATGCCAAAAGGCAGATACGTCAGTGTGCCGATACCATATGGCCTGGCGTTCCTTTGATGGATGGGAACCAAGGCACGGCGGTACAGCTTGAACGGATCTTAAATCAATATGCGATGCGCAATGAGCAGACAGGCCCGGGAAAGATAGAATTATGCACCTCGGGTGATCCGGAAATTTATCTGCCATTGTTTGAAACCCTGATGCGGCAAGGATAAGCGGTATGAACAGAGCTGAATAGGCTCTGTTTTTTTATACGGCTTTTAATAACGCGTGCGCTGGGTGCCGGCAGTGGCAAATGCAGGAGCCGTATGGAATAAGAGACTGGGCTAGGCCGGTCTCTTTTTGTTTATGGAAACATAAAAATTAGGAAAAGCCCGGCTTACGCGTTTAAAAAAGCGATTGGAAAAAGTGTGGGAATTACGAAAAAAAACTTTGCTAAGTAGAAAAATTCTGCTAGTATTACAGTAAAGGAACAAAAATGATATTTACAAACATAAAATATTTCAAATAACCAAAATGAAACTTATAAATTTACAGTGCGCAGCACTGTGTTTGGCAATCTAGTATATAAGGGAGGACTGGAATTGAAAATCTATTCCGCAGAGAACGTTCGTAACATCGCTGTGGTAGGCCATGGCAGCGAAGGAAAGACCACGCTGGTAGAGGCGGCCCTGTTCAAAGCTGGGCATTTGGACCGTATGGGGCGTGTAGAAGATGGAACTACGACCACGGACTATGACCCGGAAGAAACCAAACGGCATATTTCTATCTCTACGGCTTTGGCGCCGATAGAATGGAAAGAAACAAAGATCAACCTGATCGATGCGCCGGGGTATTTTGATTTTGTGGGCGAACAGCTGCAGGCAATGAAATTGGCCGACGCCGCGATGATCGTAGTAGGCGCAACGTCCGGGATTCCGGTAGGAGCGGAAAAAGCGTTTAAGATGAGCAAGGAAGCAGGCGTATCCCAGTTCTTCTTTATCAACCAGATGGACCGTGAACATGCAGATTTTGCCAAGATACTGGATCAGTTACAGCATAAATTTGGCAGCGGCGTAGTGGCGTTGACGATCCCTATCGTGGAGGGCGGCAAAGTAACGGGCTATATAGACGTGATCGAGCAAAAGGCTATGATGGCGGATGGAAAAGGCTATCAGGCCCAGCCTGTGCCGGAAGAGCTCGTGGACTATGTGGTAGATCGCAGGATCGAGTTGGTAGAGGCGGCGGCGGAAAACGATGATGAGTTGCTGGAAAAATATTTTAACGGCGATACGCTGAGTACAGAAGAGGTATTTGGCGGCCTGAAGGTTGGCGTTCTCAATGGCGATATTCAGCTGGTTTTGGGCGGCTCTGCGCTGCAGGGAGCGCTGATAGACAATCTGCTGGATGCGATTGTCGCCCTAATGCCAGATCCGGAGCAGCGGCCTGCGCAGACAGGGAAAACGGATGGCGGCAACGACAAAGAAGTGCCTTGCCAGGTGAACGCGCCGTTTGCCGCGCAGGTCATCAAGACGGTGGCGGATCCGTTTGTGGGCAAGCTGTCCATCTTCCGTGTCTATGCCGGCACATTAAAAGCCGGGATGATGGTGTATAATACCAAAGCTGAAAAGCAGGAGAAAATCGGTACCGTTTATGCCATGCGGGGTAAAAAGCAAAACGATGTGGTATGGCTGTCCGCAGGCGATATTGGCGCTGTGGCAAAGCTGCAGTATACCAATACAGGCGATACGCTCTGCGATCCAGCAGAACATGTAACCTTCGATAGAATAGAATTTCCGGAACCCTGCATTTCCATGGCGATCTCTGCTAAGAAAAAAGGAGAAGAGGATAAGGTATTCGGCGGCCTTTCCAGACTGGAAGAGGAGGATCCGACTTTCAAAGTGGCAAAGGACCCGGATACAGGAGAAACGCAGATACGAGGAATGGGAGAGATGCACCTAGAGGTCATCACCAACAAGCTGAAACAAAAATTCGGCGTGGAAGCAGAGCTAAAAGACCCACAGGTGCCATATCGTGAAACCATCCGCAAGGCGGTAAAAGCAGAGGGTAAGCACAAAAAGCAATCCGGCGGCCATGGGCAGTTTGGCCATGTTTGGATTGAGTTTGAGCCGCTGCTGGAGGGGGATTTTGAATTTGTAGACAAGGTTGTCGGCGGCGTAGTTCCGCGCAACTTTATCCCGGCTGTGGAAAAAGGGTTAAGGGAAAACCTATCTAGAGGCGTGTTGGCTGGATACCCGATGGTAGGCATCCGCGCCACGCTGTATGATGGCTCTTATCATCCGGTGGATAGCTCCGAAATGGCGTTTAAGACCGCTGCACGCTTGGCGCTTAGAAAGGGCTGCGCAGAGGCTTCTCCGGTATTGCTGGAGCCCATCATGCGGGCGGAGGTTACCGTCCCGGATGAATACATGGGCGATGTTATCGGCGATATGAACCGCCGTCGCGGTCGTATCCTGGGCATGGATCCGTTGGGCAATGGAGAGCAGGTAGTGCTGGCGGAGGTGCCGTTGGCAGAGATGTTCAAATACGCAACCGATCTGCGCAGCATGACGCATGCGCATGGTAGCTTTGTGCTGACGTTTGATCGGTATGAGGATGTGCCGGG
>UREB01000163.1 GCA_900546685.1 uncultured Eubacteriales bacterium
GGCTTGGCAGCGGACGACAGCTTCGAGTCCTTCAACGAAAAGGTTCGCAACAAGCTGGCAGAGATCGTTTGCGATGACGGTGTGCTGGTATTTGTCGACCTCTACGGCGGCACCCCGTGCAATGTTACGGCTGCCAATATCAATCGTGAAGTGGACGGCAAGACCCCGAACATCGAATGTTTGAGCGGTGTAAACCTGCCGATGCTGATCGAAGCGCTGGGGATGCGCGGTGCTATGTCGTTGCAGGAGATCAAAGAACATTGCATGGGCATGATTGCCGACACGTGCAAAGATATCAAAGCAGAATTTAACCTGGCTGGCTAATTGCCGGGGAATTTTACAGGAGGAATTTGAAAATGGTCGAAAAAAACTTTGTTGTGAAGAATGAGACTGGCCTACATGCCCGTCCGGCTTCTTTGTTCGTACAGAAAGCGGCGAAATTCAAGAGCACCATCAAAATCAAAAAAGATGGCAAAGAAGGCAATGCAAAGTCCATCATCTCTGTGCTGAGCTTGGGTGCCAGCAACGGCAGCGAAATCACCATTTCCTGCACGGGCGAAGACGAGCAGGAAGCTCTGAACGCTCTCATCGATCTGTTGGACAACCTGGAAGAATAAGTATCGCTTAGAACTTGTGCGGTCGGAGTTTTGCTCCGGCCGCCGTTTGCGATATAGCCAACACGAATTTGAGTGAAGAGGTGCTTTTATGAAAGGAATTATTGCATCCCCGGGTATTGCAATCGGGAAAGCATTTGTATTGGAACAAAAAGAGGTTGTCATCAACGAAGCGTTGCTGGCAAATCCGTCTGAGTGTGAAGCGGAGATCGAAAAATTCCGTAAAGCTGTAACCGAAACGGAAGCGCAGCTCAATGAGATCATTGAGAAAACGGAAAAGCGCCTGAGCGCTAAAGAGGCCGATGTTTTCCGCGCTCACTTGATGATGCTCAACGATCCCACGTTGGAAGATGCTGTGATGGATAAAATCAACAACGGCATGATGCATGCAGATAAGGCTGTTGCGGAAGCAACGGAAGAGGTTTCCGCAATGCTGGCTTCCTTGGATGACGAGTATCTGCGCGAACGCGCGGCAGACATTAAGGACGTAGGCGGCCGTATCCTGGACAATGTTGTGGGCAATGTGCGCGTCTCTTTGGATGATTTGGATGAGGAAGTCGTGGTATTTGCCAACGATCTGACCCCGTCCGATACCGCCACGATGGATATGAACTATGTAAAGGGCTTTGTGACCCAGTTGGGCGGCCGCACCAGCCATACCTCCATCATTGCCCGTATCATGGGCCTGCCGGCTATCGTCGGCACGGGCGATATCCTTTCCAAGGTAAAGCATGGCGATACCGTAGTGCTGGATGCTGTGGACTGCGATGTAACGGTAAATCCTGACGACGGGCAGCTCGCAGAGGGTAAGAAGAAACTGGATGCGTTCTTGGAGCATAAGCGCCAGCTGGATGCGGTCAAGATGCTGGAAGCTGTTACCACCGACGGCCATAAGGTAGAGGTTGTGGGGAACATCGCTTCTCCCAATGACTGCAAGGGCGCCAAGGAAAACGGTGCGGAAGGCGTAGGCCTGTTCCGTACAGAATTCCTGTATATGTCTCGCCCGACGCTGCCGACTGAGGACGAGCAGTTTGAAGCATACAAGGCGGCGGCGGAGGCAATGGCTCCCAATCCTGTTATCATCCGTACGCTGGATATCGGCGGCGACAAAGCGGCAGACTGCATCAAGTTCCCGGAAGAGATGAACCCCTTCCTGGGCTGGCGTGCCATCCGTATGTATTTTGACCGCTTGGACATCATCAAACCGCAGATGCGCGCGGTGCTGCGTGCTAGTGCCTTTGGTAAGCTGCGCGTGATGTTCCCGATGGTCATTTCTGTAGAAGAGATTACCAAGATGTACGAGATCATCGATGAATGTAAGGCCGAACTGAAGCAGGAAGGCAAGGCATTTGATGAAAAGCTGGAAATTGGTATCATGGTGGAAACCCCGTCGGCTGCTATCAACGCAGAGAAATTTGCCAAGATTGTGGACTTCTTCTCCATCGGCACCAACGACCTGACACAGTATGTTTTGGGCGTAGACCGCGGCAATGAAATGATTGCGGATCTGTATCAGCCGTTGCATCCGTCTGTCATCCGTGCCATTAAGATGGTCATCGATGCTTCCCATAAGGAAGGTAAGTGGACGGGTGTCTGTGGCGAGTTGGCCGGCGATGAAAAAGGGGCAGCTCTGCTGCTGGGCATGGGCCTGGATGAATTCAGTATGAGCGCTGGTTCCATTCCTACCATCAAAAACCTGATTCGCAAATCCAACTATGCGGAAATGCAAAAAGCGGCGGAGGAAGCGCTGGAGCTGCAAACCTCTGCAGAGGTCAACGAGTACGTAGATCAGCTGTTGAATAAGATTTATAGCCGTTAAACCTTATCAAAGCAATGCCAAAGGGCCGGGCACGATTGTCCGGCCCTTTTTGTGTGTAGTTTAGCGGTGATTGAGTTTTCCTTTATGCCTTGGTACAATAAACAAAAGGCGAAAAGGAGACAATCATGTTAGAGGAACAATCCATCAAAGATTTTTCTGCGGCGCTGATGAGTAAAAGCCCGGTACCAGGCGGCGGCGGGGTCAGTGCGCTGGCAGGCGCTCTGGCTGCCTGCCTGGGCGGCATGGCAACGAATCTCACGATAGGCAAAAGGAAATTCATTCCGGTAGAGCCAATGTTAAGGGAAAAGTTACAGATGCTCATAGAGTATCGAGATGCACTTTTACGTTGTATGCAGGAGGATGCAGAGGCGTTTGAGCCGTTGTCTAAAGCCTACGGTATGCCTGCGGAAACATCGGAAGAAAAACAGAGAAAACAAGAGGTGCTGGAGCGCTGCCTGTGGCAGGCTGCGCAGCCCCCTATGAGGATCTTGGAGCTTGGCGCTGCGGTGGTAGAGACGCTAGAGGCGTTAAAGGAAAACATCAGTAAGCTGGTGCAAAGTGATCTTGGCTGTGCTGCGGCAATGGCCAGGGCCTGTGCCCACTGCGCTGTGATGAATGTATGGATCAATGCACAGCTGATGCAGGAAAAAGAAAAGGCACAGCAGCTCTATGATCAAAGCAATGCATTGCTGATAAAGACTGTACAATCCTGTGATGCGATGGTGCAGAAAGTGGAGGAAACATTATGGCAGCATTGATGAAAGGCGCGGCATGCGCAAAAGCAATCCGCAGTGGGATTGAGGCTTCGGTTGAGTTATTGCGTGCGCAGAAAATACAGCCGGGCCTTGGTATTTTGCGCATCGGGGAACGGGAAGATGATATTGCCTATGAGCGCTCTGCCATTAAAAAGGCGGAGCAGGTCGGCATAGCTGTGAAAAAAACAGTGCTTCCGCAAGAGAGCACAACAGAACAGTGTTTACAGGCGCTTGCGGCGTTGAATCAAGATCCCGCAGTGCATGGTATTTTATTGTTTCGACCGCTGCCAAAACATATCGACGAGGATGCCGTGATCCGGGCAATGGCCGTTGAGAAGGATATAGATGGTATGACGCCGGGGAGCCTGGCAAAGGTGTTCATGGGGGAAAGCGATGGGTTTGCCCCCTGTACGGCAGAAGCTGTGGTGCGGCTCCTTTCCTATGAGCAATACCCTTGGAAGGGAAAGCACGCAGTGGTTTTGGGACGCAGCCTGGTGGTGGGCAAGCCATTGGCGATGCTGATGCTTGCGAAGAATGCTACCGTGACCGTATGCCATAGCGCCACGGAGAACCTGCCGGAGGTATGCGCACAGGCCGACTTGCTGGTAGCAGCTATCGGACGAGCGAGGATGATCGACAAAAGCTATATAAAACCGGGCGCTATGGTGGTAGATGTAGGCATCAATGTGGATGAACAGGGAACCTTATGCGGAGATGTGGATAC
>UREB01000164.1 GCA_900546685.1 uncultured Eubacteriales bacterium
CGGGCAGCCTTTGCTATGGATGCGTCCATCCACTGTCGACTGCCATGTATGCCCCTTCTTGCATTTCCACCAGACCCGCTTGCGGCTTCCGGGCGTCACGTCCTGCGGGGTCAGCGGCGCATTTTTCTCCTCATCCCACTCTTTGGCAATTTCAGGATGTGTGGCCGCAAGGCAGTTCTCTGCCGAGGCTCTGTGGCCGGAGCAATACGGGCACCCATCTCCGCGCAGGTGCCGTTTGGCCGGTGTTGTCTGCCACTCGTGCCCTTTTTTGCATTTCCACCAAACTCGTTTGCTGCTCCACGGAAAAATCTGTTCCGGCGTCAACGGCGCATTTCTGTCTGTGTGCCAATCCGCTGCCAACTCGGGCGCAAGATATGCCAGCGAGTTTCCAACCCAAACCTTTCGGTTATTGCAGTAAGGGCAGGCCTTTTCTGCGCCCCGGCCCTGCATCTGGCTTGGGCTTGCCTCCCACTCATGCCCTTTTTCGCATCTCCACCACACCTTTTTGTTGGAATAAGGTGCAATCTGCTCCGCAGTGCAGCTGTTTTTCAGCGGATGCCATAGCCGGGCAAGCGGAGGATTCGACGCCGCCAGGCAATATTCCTTGGATAGTCTTCGGCGGTTGCAGTATGGGCAGATGCGGTCCGGCACATGCTTTTGCAATTGATTGGGCGCCTCCTGCCATTCGTGGCCCTCTGGGCATTGCCACCAATACACCTGATTTGAGTTGGGCGCAACCTGCTCGGGGGATACCGCATTTTTAGACGGATGCCAGTATTGTGCCAACGCGGGGGTTTTCCCTGCCAGCGATGTTTTCGGCTCCACGGCATGCCCCTGGCAGTATGGGCATTTTGTGGGCTTAGGCCCCGTGCGCGTATAGATCAAGGCCCGCCAGCTATGGCCCTTTTTGCATTTCCACCAAACACTCTTATCTGTGCCGGGCAGCACATCCGTCGGCTTAAGCGGCGCATTTTTGGCCTCATCCCATTCCGCGGCTACTTCCGGATACACAGCCGCCAGGCAGTTTTCCGGCGTCGCTCTTAAATGCGCGCAATAAGGGCAGGAAGAATGGTGATAGGTACGGTTATGTACTGTGGCCTGATACTCACGATGGCATTTTGGGCATTTCCACCACCGCTTTTTCCCCAGCCCCGGAGAGACCACATCCGGCCCCTCCTCGTTTTTCTCGCTCCATTCCTTCGCCAACTCCGGATATTGAACGGCCAGAGATCGCTCCTTTCGTGTATGGTTGTAGAAAGCCTCTATTTTCCAATGGTCTTTTATATGGTCCGGCTCTATATGAATGCCTGCGATGAATACCAAAAGATATTGGATGACACGGTCCAGATGGCGGTTTTGTTCGGAAAAGGGATAGGTGATCGTATCGCCGTCCATTTGAATCCCTTCATCCTGCTCCGGCCTCTCCTTCACCCGCATCACACGGTATCCCTGTTTTCGCAGATATTCGTCTTTCCGCGCTTCACGGGCAGCGGCCTCGGCAGTCTTATGATGATGGTATCCATCGATTTCCAATGCAAGCGGGCGGGAAGGCAGCGGAGGCGATTGTATTTCAATATCGATGATATACCGCCCCGCCTGCACCTCGCAGGCGCAAAGCACCTGGTTTCGGTACAAATAGTAATATATGGCCCTGGCCGTATACGAAATGTGAAAATGCCTAGAACAAATAGGGCATCCTCTAAGCAGTTGTGTGCGGTTAGAGATACGGTCCGCCCAGGTATGCGCCGGATTAAAAGCGCAGCGCCAAAATACCTTTTTCTGGCTGGAAGGAGAAACCATCCGCGGGGTTAAAGCCCCATTTTTGCTATAATCCCATTGATCGGCTATCTCCGGATGTATCACTGCCAAATTGTAAAACGATGAGGTCCGTCTATGGCTACAGTATGGGCATAGCCCGCCGCTTGGCGGAGAAGGGTTGCGCCGGTATCGTTCCGTAGCCTTTACCTGCTCGTCGATGGGGCGTGTCCAAGCATGTCCCTGCTTGCAGCGCCAATGTGCATTGTAGCCGGATTTTGGCAGATAATCCTCCAGCCGCCCTTGGTTTTACTCTACGTCCCAATAGTGGACCAGTTCAGGATACAGAACCGCAGCATTGTAAAATGCGCTTGGCCGTTCATGGCTGCAAAACGGGCATCCCGTCCGATCCTGGCGTTTTCGGTTCATTTTATTGGGGGTAGCATACCATTTTTGTCCACAAACGCGGCATTTCCACTCGACCAGTTTGCCGGACGAAAAGCCTATGCATTCCGGCGGCAGCGGGTTGTCCGCGTCCATATAACAGCTAAGCAGCTCTTCCCAATGACGGCTTTCACACCAGCTCTTTAAATCTATCATCGATACGCCCATCCTTTTACTTTCCTGTTCCTGTGCCCAAGAACGTCCACATTCCTCCCACGCCCCGTCGTTGAAGCGCAGCATACATGCTTTCCTTCGCCATGCATGCTCTTGTTTATCCTGCTTTGTTCTTCGGTATGCACAGTATAGCATACAGCTTTTTTTATATGCGCAAAGCATATGTTCACCATAAGGCGCTGCAACACAGTCTCAGGCGATTCGGCGCCGTGGAGACTGCCGGAATGGATATTTCCTTTCGGGCAACAAAAATATCGCAATTCACTAGCTACGTCATTATTTTGCATCGCAGGCCATGTTACAAGGAGTTCCCTTAAGATACATTGCCGAGATGATGGGACATTCTTCTAAAAAATGCTAGAGCAAATTTATCTGCATACATTCCCTGATAAAAAGACAGAATACGGAGCAAAAATGGTGTCATATTTTGAAAAAAATCTATAATTGATGTCATGCAAATTAAAAACCGCCGAATAATCGGCGGTTTTATGGCAAATAACCCTTATTTTGATACAATGCACCCCCCCTTTGGCTTTAGGGGGTGCATCGCATTATGGGGGTGCGCATTAGGTTATCGAGAAATTATTTACCATATTTCTTTTTTCGACCGTAAACCATAGCACCACTCAAACCGCAGACTGCAATGAACATGAGTGTAATCCACAATACCATACTGCTGCTGTCGCCGGTATCCGGTGTCGGTGTTTCAGTATCCTTTAAAATCTCAAACTCACCAGATGTCTCACCGTCTGTGTAGATCACGGTCAGTGTATGCTTGCCAACAGACAGCGTATTCAGATATTCCGGTTTCAAGCTGATTATGGTGCTTCCGGATTTCACTGTATAATTCGCTGCATCAACCGCTTTTCCGTCTACCTCAATGCCTGTGAATTTCTCAACAGAGCCGTTGGCAGTTATGGTGAGGGAAGCGTCATCTCCGAGTGTCCACTTACTTCCATCGCCTTCAATGATTCGATAGTCCAGCAGATCACCGAGCAGGCTTTCCAGTTTTTCCTTCAGTTCCTCGGGAATCAAAGATTTTTCATGATCGGTAAGCGCGTCATACTGCTCTTTTGCAGTATTTATCAATGCTTCGGTTTCGGCGTCGTCCGGCTCTACCGTATCAGGCAGTTTGGAAATGGCATCCTCCACCGTCTCAACCTTTTCGATGCTTTCCAGCGCTTTGTTAATTTGGCCCAGTTTATCCTGAATTTCAGCTTTTTCCCCTTCGGTGTAGTTATCACCAAAGTTTTCAAGGGCATTTTCCAAATCTTCTTTCGCTGCAGTCAGATCGTCTTTGTTCTCCGGTTTGACATTGTCGGCAGTAATATCCTCTACTTTGTCGGTATTTTCGGTATTACCGGCCTGCACAGATTCTTCGATTTTTTCAACCAGCTCGTTGCACTTGTCAAGAATCTCCTGAAGCGCTGTCTTTTCGTCATCGGTAGCATCTTCCAAATCTATGGATTCGATCTGTTCTTTCACCGTCTCCACGGTTTCCTTGTCCTCGGAAGTCACA
>UREB01000165.1 GCA_900546685.1 uncultured Eubacteriales bacterium
GGAGGGATTCGAACCCTCGCGCCGGTACACCCGACCTACTCCCTTAGCAGGGGAGCCCCTTCAGCCAAACTTGGGTACTTCTCCAGGCTGTATGGATTCCATTGGAATGCTGGCGGAGAGAGAGGGATTCGAACCCCCGGTGCCTTTCGGCATCACTGGTTTTCAAGACCAGCGCCATCAACCGCTCGGCCATCTCTCCAATAGA
This sequence comes from uncultured Eubacteriales bacterium, assembly GCA_900546685.1. GTDB lineage: Bacteria > Bacillota > Clostridia > Christensenellales > QAND01 > UMGS1975. The sequence goes on from UREB01000165.1 coordinate 206, forward strand.
ATGCCCTGAAAGTATACCAAAAATTCACACAAGAGTCAACGCATTCCTTGCAACGATTTGGAAATTTTCAGGGCCGGCGCCCACGGCGCCCCACAGCCTTGCGTTTACCAGGGCTCTATGGCCAGGGCGCGGATGGCGTGGGCAATGATCTGGGCGTTTTGCACCAATTCATCGATGATGATGTATTCATCCGCCATATGCGCCGTGGCGGGCGTGCCGGGAAATTCCATGCCAAAGGCCACGGCCCTGCCCGGCAGCTTGCGCGCATAGGTGCCGCCGCCGATGGCCATACAGTAGGATGGCTGGCCGGTTTGCTCGGCATAGACGCGCAGCAGCTTTTGCACCAGCGGCGAATCCTCCGGCACATGGTGCGGCGCCTGGCCGTGCTCGGCCTTTAAGGCAAACCCGCTGTCCGCAAACGCGCTTGCCAGCTGGGCCATGATGGCGTCCTGGCTGGTGCACAGCGGATAGCGGAAATCCAGCGTAAAGTTTACGCCGGCTTCATCGGCGCTCAAAAGGCCGAGGTTGCAGGTAAGCGCGCCGGACAATTCGTCTTGGCAGGCCACGCCCAGGGAGGTTCCGTCGGATTCGTCGCAGATCAGGCGCGATAGGGCTTTGACGGCGTTTTCCCGCGGCGCATCGGCAAGCGGCAGGGCAGAGAGCACACGCATCAGCAGGCTGGCGGCATTGCGCCCCTTTTCCGGCGTGGAGGCATGGCCGACGATGCCGTCGCAGATGAGCGTAGCGGTGTGCCCGTCGAGGGAAAGATGCACGCGCGCCCTATCCTCATCGCAAAGCGCAGCGCTGCTAAGCGCCTTTGAAAGCGCATCCGTATCGGGCGCAAAGAGGACGGCCTCGGCCCGGCCGGGGATCACGTTGGGCCGCTGCCCGGCGGACATCGAAACCACCCGAAGCCCTTCTGCGGACACGGGCGCGGCGCAGTGCCCCACCACATTCAAAAGCCCCTTTTCCAGGTTGATGAGCGGATAGTTGGCGTCCGGGGAAAAGCCGTAGTCCGGCATGTGCTCGGCTTCGAGGTAATGGTCGATACACGTCATCCCCGTTTCCTCGCTGCAGCCCAAAATCAGGCGTACGCGCTTATGAAAGGTATTTTCCTCGGAAAGCAGGGCGCGCATAGCATACAGCGCCGAGATGACGCCGCCTTTGTTGTCCTGGCTGCCCCGGCCGTAGACCCGGCCGTTTTGCACCGTGCCCTCAAACGGCGGCAGGGTCCACCCATCGCCCGGCGGCACGACATCCAGATGCACAAGGATGCCGATCTCCTCTTCGCCCTGGCCCATCTCGATATAGCCGGCGTACCCGTCCACATCCCTCATCCGGGCAAAGCCCAGGCTTTTGGCCAGATCCAGCGTATACAAAAGACAGTCGTGCATGGCACGGCCAAAGGGCTGGCCCGGCAGCGGGGGCGCCTCCAGGCTGGGCATGGAGATCAGCTTGCAAAGCTGGGAAACCATTTCTTCCTTGTAGGACAATACAACGTCGTTGAGCTGCATATGAAATCCCCTCCGTTTCGTTATCCTTATGATACTGTGGCGGGCGCGGCATCGTCAATGGACAGGCCGCCCAAAAAATGGCGAAACGGGCCGAATCATGGTAAAATAAAAAAATCCGGCGGGCCGTGCGCCCGCATCGCAGAAAGGCAAACGATGACGACAACGCCAAAACATCCCCATAACGGGCATAGAGCGCGGCTGCGGCAGCGGGCGCGGGAAACCGGGCTGGCGGGCCTGGCCGATCATGAAGTGTTGGAGCTTTTGCTGACCTATGCCATCCCCAGGGTAGATACCAACCGCACCGCACACCGGCTGATCCATACCTTCGGTTCGCTATCCGGCGTATTGGAGGCTAGGTATGAAGATTTAAGGCAGGTGGAGGGCGTAGGGGAAAACGCCGCCACGCTTTTGACGCTGTTTCCCTCGCTGACGCGGCGGTATCTTTTGAGCCGCACTGGCGAAAAGCCGCTTTTGAACACCTCGGAACGCGCGGGCGAATACGGCCGGGCGCTGTTTGCGGACTGCCGCGTGGAAACGCTGTACCTACTGTGTTTGGATGTAAAGTGCCGGCTGTTGCAGGCGGTAAAGCTGGCGGAGGGCACCATCGACCGCGTGCCGGTGCAAAACCGAGAAATCATCCGCGCCGTGCTGAGCACGCAGGCGAAAAACGTGTTGATGATGCACAACCACCCTTCCGGCTCGCTGCGCCCCACGGCAGAGGATATAGACCTGACCCGCCGCGTGATGCATGCGCTGGAAAGCATCGAGGTGCTGCTGGTGGATCATCTGATCATCGGGGCGGACGGGTATTTCAGCTTTATGAACAACCAGATCGGCGATACCGGCGCAAAGCCGCGCCCCGCGCTGATGTATGCTGCTGAGGACGAGTTTTAGCAGGCAGCGCCTGTGGGCCCGCCCGGCCCGATACCGCGCCGGGCTTGTTGTGGTAGGTGCGTATGCGGGGCGGCCTGTACAGCGGGAAGACGGGTATGTACGGCACTCTATCGCTGCGCTGTGGGCGGGAGAGGACAAGATGGCGGCGGAGGAACGGACATGAGTAAGATCAAACTGGCTTGGCATAATTGGGGACGGTGGCTTTGCCTGGCGGCGGCAGGGATGCTGGCGCTGGGCTTTTTGGCGCTGTATCTGGTGGTATGGATCAAAAGCGGGGAAGAGGACGATGCTGTGCCGTCAGACTGCATCGTGGTGCTGGGGGCCAAGGCGCGCGGCATGGAGCCCAGCCGGGTGCTGCGTTTGCGGCTGGAGCAGGCGCAGAAAGCGTATGAACAGGGGCTGGGCGGCAAGATCATCGTATGCGGCGGCAAGGGCACGGACGAAACCGTGCCGGAAGCGGTGGCCATGGCGGCGTACCTGAAAGCGCGGGGCGTGCCGGGCGAGGATATCCTGCTGGAAGCGCAAAGCAGAAACACCCGCGAAAACCTCCGCTTTGCCAAGCGCATCATGGAGGCAAACGGATACCAGACCTGCGTGCTGGTGACCAGCGACTACCACATGATGCGGGCCAGGATGCTGGCCGGGCAGGAGGGGCTTTCGGTTACATGCAGCCGCGCCAGGAGCGATTGGCCGGGTATATGGTTTTCGCGCGTGCGGGAATGCTTAAGTTGGATCAAATACGGATTGGGGCTTTCCAATGGGTAAAGCTCCCTTTTTTTTTAGAACAACCTGTTCTAAAAAAGCCAAAGAAAGAAAAAAGCTGGTATCCTTTGGTTGAGGAAGGGAGGAAAGGGATGCTGGTAGAAAAATTGTCCAGGATATTCGGCAAAGAGGAAAAGGAAAACGAGAGGGTGGAGGAGCTGCATCAAAGGCTGGCGGAACGGCTGGGGAAGGAGGAAAGGGACTGGGTGCTGGAGCTGATTGACGAAAAGGATAGGGAGAGGCTGGAAGCACAGGAAGAAAATTTTCGAAGGGGATTCAAGCTGGGGCTGCGGCTGGGTAGGGAGATATTTCAGTGTGAGGACGAGCCGCATTGCTTTTAGGGGGTGGAGAGCAGGAAGGCAGAGTAAGAGCAAATGCAATCCACAGTATTGATTCAGACAACAGCGCATAGAGGAACGAGGAATCTTCCTTTTTTTGCCAAAAGGAAGCGAGCAGGCGAGCGCCTGCGGGCAGGTCCG
>UREB01000166.1 GCA_900546685.1 uncultured Eubacteriales bacterium
TTTATTTGACGGGAACCGGTGCCTTGCCTGCAATCTTGGCAATGTGCTTTATTGGCAGAGATCATGTAACAAGCGCATTGCGCGTAACCTCCGCTGCAGATGGAAGAACGCTTCCCATTCGTTTTTCTGGGCTATTAAAAGGCTTTTTACAGCTGGTTACGTTTATCCTTCTGTTGTTCATGCAGAATACCTTGACCACCGTGCTGATTTACATTACCTTGACGGTCACATTGTTGAGCGCTGTTGACCTATGGATCATCGCCAAGCCAAAATTGAGGAGTTAAAGGAAGGATCACCAGATGATTGCGGAATTGATCTCTGTGGGAACAGAATTGCTGATGGGGCAGATACTGGATACCAACTCGCAGTACCTATCCCAAGAACTGAATGCCATGGGTTTTGATGTCTACTATAAATCAACCGTAGGGGATAATCCTGAGCGTATGAAGCAGGCCTTTGCATTGGCCCTGTCCAGAAGCGATATTGTGATAACAACGGGTGGCTTAGGCCCCACAGAGGACGATATAACAAAGGAAATGATGGCAGAGCAACTGGACATTCCCTTGGTTTTGCACCAGCCATCGCTTGAAGCGATTCAGGGCTTTTTTGCGCGCATTGGACAGCCTATGACGGAAAACAACCGAAAACAGGCTATGCTGCCTATGGCCAAGGATGGTATCATTATGCCAAATCCGAAAGGCACTGCACCCGGCTGTATCATGCATCAAAACGGGAAGCATGCAATCGTTATGCCAGGGCCACCATTTGAGATGAAGCATATGTTTTCCCAGTATGCCAAGCCCTACTTACAACAATTTTGTAGCGATGTGCTGGTCTCTCATTATCTGCGCGTGGTTGGTTTAGGGGAAAGCCGTGTGGCGGATCTTTTGCAAGAGGTAATCGAAGAGCAAAGCAATCCTTCCTTGGCGACTTATTGCAGCCCCAGCGAGGTGCAGATTCGTATCACAGCAAAATGTAAAGGCGAGGAAGAGGCGGAAGCTTTGATTGCGCCGGTAGAAGCCAAGATAAGGGATATTCTGGGCAATGCAGTTTATACAGTCGGTAAAAAAGCATTGGAAACCGTGGTGGGCGATCTTTTGAAAAAAAGGGGAGAAACTGTGGCCGTTGCAGAAAGCTGCTCCGGTGGATGGCTGAGTTCTTTGCTCATTCATGATGCTGGGAGCTCTGCGTATTTTAAGGAAGGCATTGTAAGCTATACCAACGAAGCCAAGCATCGTTTGCTGCACGTCAGCAAGGACACTTTATCAAAATATGGTGCCGTAAGTGAGCAGACAGCCAAGGAAATGGCCCAAGGTGCCAGGGAAAACTGCGGTGCAGATTATGCGCTTTCTATCACGGGGATTGCAGGGCCTGACGGCGCTGTGGAGGGAAAACCTGTCGGTACCGTATGGATTGGATTGGCAGACAGAGACCATGTATCTGCCAAGAAATTTGAGTTCTCTTCCGATCGTACTCGAAATCGGGAAAGAGCTGTACGCAATGCACTGAATATGCTACGGTTAAGATTGCTGGAAAAAGAAATACAAAAATAGCTTGAAGAACATTTGTTCGTATGGTATACTTGGCTCATAAGGGGGTTGGACCATGGAAAAACAAAAAGCATTGGACATGGCGCTCAGCCAAATCGAAAAGCAGTTTGGCAAGGGCGCTGTGATGAAATTAGGCGAAAAAAGCGTTAACCAGAGCATTGAGGTGATCTCTACTGGCTGCCTGGAATTGGACTTTGCGCTTGGCGTCGGCGGTTTTCCGCGCGGACGTATCATTGAGATCTACGGGCCAGAATCTTCCGGTAAAACGACAGTGGCCCTCCATACCATTGCAGAGGCGCAAAAGGGAGGCGGCATTGCAGCGTTTATCGATGCAGAGCACGCATTGGATCCTGTTTATGCCAAGGCCTTGGGTGTGGATATCGATGAACTGTATATTTCCCAGCCGGATACGGGCGAGCAGGCATTGGAAATATGTGAATCATTGGTGCGCAGCGGAGCCATTGACGTTATCGTAGTGGATTCTGTAGCCGCTTTGGTTCCCAAGGCAGAAATTGAAGGGGATATGGGGGACTCTCATGTAGGGCTCCAAGCTAGATTGATGAGCCAGGCTCTTAGAAAGCTGACAAGTGCCATTAGCAAATCCAATACGATTGTCATCTTCATCAATCAGTTGCGCGAAAAAGTCGGCGTTATGTTTGGCAATCCAGAGGTGACAACGGGCGGAAAGGCATTAAAGTTTTATGCTAGCATTCGCTTGGATATCCGCAAAATCGAGCAGCTCAAGCAAGGCACGGAATTTGTAGGTAATAGAACCCGCGTAAAAGTTGTTAAAAATAAGGTTGCACCTCCTTTTAAGCAAGCTGAATTTGATATGATTTATGGCGAAGGAATTTCCAGGGAAGGTTCTGTTTTGGATATGGCGGTTGCCCGTGATATCGTGCAAAAAAGCGGCAGCTGGTTTGCATACAATGATACCAGAATTGCCCAAGGAAAAGAAAATGCCCGCCAATTCTTAAAGGATAATCCAGAGCTTTGTAATGAAATAGAGGCCAAGGTGCGTGCTACGATGAGCCCTCAACCGGAGTCCGAAGAGGAAATTCCACAAGAGATTTGACGCCATCAAAAACAAGGTAGGTAAAAGCCTACCTTGTTTTTTTATGCGTTTTCCGTTACAATAACTTGGTGAACACATGTTTGTTCTATGGGCAATAGCGATATAGGACAGGCGCGTTTAACATACATCTGGAGGGGAACCATGGAGTGGTTTATTGTGTGCCTTTGCGCACTGGCCGCGCTCGTCATTGGTCTGGTAGGCGGTTACGTTTATCGTAAACGCATAGCAGAAGCCAAAACGCAACAAGCGGAAGAGGCTGTTCGCAAAATGATCGATGAAGCACAAAGACGAGCAGAGGCCTTGAAAAAGGAAACATTGCTTGAAACAAAAGAGGAAGTCCATCAGCTAAGAAGTGATCTAGACAGAGAAATGAAAGAGCGCCGCTCTGAATTGCAGCGCAGTGAGCGCAGATTGATCCAAAAGGAGGAGTCTTTGGATCGTAAGCTGGATGCGGCAGAAAAGAAAGAACAGCAGTTGAACAACGGCCAGCGCGATCTGCAAAAACGGCGGGATGAGCTGGAAGTACTATTCAAAAAACAGTTGGACGACTTGGAACGTATCTCGGGGATGAGCCGTGAAGAAGCCAAAGAAGTGCTAATCAGCTCTATCGAGGGCGATGCAAGGCATGATGCGGCCCTTTTGGTACGCGAAATTGAACAAAAAGCAAAAGAAGAAGGAGAGAAACGCGCCCGCAATATCATTGGGCTGGCCGTTCAGCGTTGTGCAGCGGATCATGTAGCGGAAAGCACCGTATCCGTGGTGCATCTGCCCAGCGATGATATGAAGGGGCGGATCATCGGTAGAGAGGGTAGAAATATTCGGGCGCTGGAAACGGCAACCGGTATTGATCTTATCATTGACGATACGCCGGAAGCCGTCATTTTGTCCGGTTTTGATCCAGTGCGTCGGGAGATTGCCCGCATTGCTTTGGAAAGGCTGATTCAGGATGGCCGTATTCATCCTGCCCGCATTGAAGAAATGGTAGAAAAAGCTCGCAAGGAAGTGGATCAGCAAATTCGCGAAGCCGGTGAGCAAGCCCTATTTGATGCTGGTATCCACGGTGTTCATCCAGAGCTTTTGAAACTGCTCGGCCGTTTGAAATTCCGTACAAGCTACGGACAAAACGTACTAAAACACAGCCTTGAGGTTTCTCATATTGCTGGGCTAATGGCCTCTGAGCTGGGTGGCAACGTAGCAGATCGGAAGAGC
>UREB01000167.1 GCA_900546685.1 uncultured Eubacteriales bacterium
AACAGAGATTTGACCAAAGCCTCATTAGGAGTGATAAACAATGTTTTTTGTGAAGTGTAGGTAACAAACCCAGGCTTTGCACCGGAAGGCTTCCGGACATATTTGATCAACGTATAGTCGATGGGAACATTTTCCGAACGCCGGCCTTTGCTGTAAAAGGCTGCGATTTGCGCTGCCTGCTTCAATGTCTCGGTGGGTACATTGGAAGATTTGATGAGAACATGGCTGCCCGGCATTCCCTGTGCATGCAGCCATGTATCTGTGGATTTTGATAGCTTAAGGGTAACAAAATCGTTCTGCGCGTTGTTTCTGCCGCAATACATGTCGATGCCGTCGGTGGAAACAAAGTGAAGCGGTTGGGACTGGGCCGTCTGTCTGCGGCGCCCTGCTTCCTGGGATAGGGGAATCAGCCCTTCCTCCTGCAATTCATGCCGAATGTCCAAAAGCTGATCCAACGTTTCGGCCTGCTGGACAGAAAACAGAACCCCTTCCAAATACTGACGTTCCGGCTCAATTTCGCGAATTTGCATCTCTGCCGCCTGCGAGGCTGAACGAAGCTTTTGATATCGCTTAAAGCGTTTTTGCGCATTTTCCTGGGCGCTAAGAGCCGGGTCATAGGACAATGTAACCATTGTATCCTGCGTATAGTCGTACAATTCTATTTTGGCTTGATGCGGCGGAATTTGGTAGGCATAGGCCAAGATCAGTTCTCCTTCCGTGCGAACACGCTCAAATGTATCGCTCTTGGCTAGGGTATCCCGTTGAATCTGCAGCCGTTTATATAGCTTCTGCAGCCTTGTTTGCAACAGACTTGTCAACTGGGTACGCTGACGCAGAATGGATTTTTCCAACCGCTTTGCCTCGTAATAGGCCAACATGGCGGCCTGCATACTTTCCATAGGCCGATATTTGCTTCCATCATTGGGCAAAAATGGGAAAAATCCCTCTGCCTCCTGACACCCTCGATACAACAGGCAAGGCGTAAACGAATGAGTAAGCAGATCCTTTTGAAGCGTCAGCAGAATAGATGCAACCGATTGGCACACATCCTCTGGAAAGGGGGCGTGCAGATCGGCTTCATACCCTGCTTTGCGGCAAAGATACCGCGCTGCGTAAGGGGAGATGCCATAAAAGCCCGAGACCAGAACATCAGATAGCGTCGTAGCTTCAGGATGATGCAGAGCGGCCTCCAAACTGTCAAAAGAAGCAGATAATAGATCCTGCTTATGCTGTACAGGCGGCGCTTCGTAACGATCTCCGGGAAAAACGGTGCGCAGACTGGAAACGGAAGGAGGAATGCGCTTGGCACAGTCCAAGATTACGCCGTTGGGACCCACCAGGATCAGGTTGCTATGCTTTCCCATCAATTCAGCAATAAGTGTTAGACGCACTCTAGCGCCTAGATCGTCCAGTGCATCACAGACAATTTGCAAGATCCGGTCGCAGCGTGGCACGTTTATTTCCACAATGCGGGCATGCACCAGATGCTTACGAAGAATCATTAAAAATGTAAAGGGCTTTTCCGGCCCTTTTTCTGCTGTCTGTATCAAATGCGCCCTGGGGGATTCCGGTTCACAGCTTAGCAAGAGACGATGGTTGTGCCCCTGTGCACGGATTGTTAAGACCACGGTTTGGCGAGATGGCTGTGCGATGCGCTCTATGCGCCCTCCCTGCAAGGATCGCTGTAATTCTGAGGCGCAAGCATATAGGCTGATGCCGTCTAGCTGCAAAACAAATTCCTCCTCTGTTTCTATTTGCCTATAAGTATAGCATTTTTCCTCGCTTCTGTGTGTTTTTGCTTTGCCAAAATCAAAACCCACGATATAATAGAACAGCAAGGAGGAGAAAAATGGAAAGATTGGATGGTAGAACGCCGGCGCAATTGCGCCCGGTTACAATAGAAATGGGTTTTCAAAAAAATGCCGCAGGCAGCTGTCTGGTCTCCTTTGGCAATACCAGGGTGATTTGTGCGGCCAGCGTAGAAAACAATGTACCGCCTTTTTTAACAGGGAAGGGGAAAGGATGGCTGACGGCGGAGTATGCAATGCTGCCCGCCAGCACGCAAAGCAGAAAGCGGCGTGATGGTGTAAAGCAAGATGGGCGCAGTGTGGAGATCCAGCGGCTCATTGGCCGTTCGCTCCGTGCTGTCGTGGATTTGGAAAAGCTGGGTGAGCGTACCATCCGCCTGGATTGCGATGTTTTGGATGCAGATGGGGGAACGCGCACAGCCTCCATTACCGGCGCCTGGTGCGCGCTGGCCATGGCGGTAGAGGGATTGAAAAAACAAGGGCTGCTTCAGGAATCTCCGATTTTATCCCAGGTAGCGGCAGTCAGCTGCGGCGTGGTAGAGGATACGCCGATTGTGGATCTTTGCTATACGGAGGACAGCCATGCGCAGGTGGATATGAACTTTGTCATGACTGGCCAGGGACAGTTTGTTGAAATACAAGGAACAGGAGAGGGCAGGGCTTTTACCAGAGAAGAAATGCAGCAGATGCTCTGCATGGGACAAGCGGCCATAGAAACATTGTTTTCACAGCAAAAACAGGCATTGGAGGCATTGTACGAATGAAATTACTGATTGCCAGCAATAATAAGGGAAAGCTGAAGGAGATTCAACAGATACTAGGCAGCTTTTATCAAGAGTTCGTAACGCCAAAGGATATAGGTCTTACTTTAGACGTAGAGGAAAATGGGCAGACTTTTTTGGAAAATGCCCGGTTGAAGGCCCATGCGTTCGCAAAAGCAGCCAAAATGGATGCCCTGGCAGATGATTCCGGCTTGTGTGTCGATGCGTTGGAGGGCGCGCCAGGCGTGTATTCTGCTAGGTTTGCAGGCGGCCATGGAGATGATGATGCCAACAACGCTTTGCTGCTAAAAAAGCTGGAAGGAGTGCCGGAAGAGAAGCGCACAGCAAGATTCGTTTGCTGCGTGGTACTGGCGTCGCCAGAGGGCGCAGAGATCTATGCGCAGGGAGAAAGCGAAGGAATTATCCTAACAGAGGCCCGTGGCGATGGAGGCTTTGGCTATGATCCGGTATTTTATGTGCCGGCGTATGATAAAACCTATGCAGAACTTTCTGCAGAGGAAAAAAACCAGATCAGCCATAGGGCCAGGGCTTTGCAGAGCCTAAAGGAAAAACAGGTGAAGCTGCATGGCTAAAATGTGTATCGGTGTGCTGTCGGATACGCATGGAAATCGACGCGCGTTTGAACGGGCCCTAGAGGCCATGGGGGCGGTGGATCTGCTGCTGCATGCGGGGGATTTTGCCAATGACGCCATCGTTATGGGAAATATGTATGGGATTCCGGTACAGACTGTAGCAGGGAACTGTGATTTTTTTGGTACAGCAGAGGAAGCCAAATTGTTTGAAATAGCGGGGCATACCATCCTATTGGTGCATGGGCACCGCCAGCATGTGAAAAGCGGTTTGGAGGAGCTGTACGAGGCGGGCTGTGCCAATGGCGCAGATATATGCATTTTTGGCCACACGCATTGCCATGAAATCGAATGGCGCGGAAATATGGTACTTATCAATCCCGGAAGCCCCAGCCAGCCGAGGGGTAGTAAGCCATCCTGCATACGAATGATGCTGGAAGATGGAATACCGCCGGATATTCAGCTATTGATGCTGTAAAGCGATGGGCGATATAAACAAAGGCACCTTATCAAGAAAAAATTGGGAAAAGCGGTTGACAAAAAGGACAGGCGTAAGTATAATAAATCTCGTTCGCCTGTGCATGCGCTTGTAGCTCAGCTGGATAGAGCAACGGCCTTCTAAGCCGTGGGTCGGGGGTTAGATCGGAAGAGCACACGTCT
>UREB01000168.1 GCA_900546685.1 uncultured Eubacteriales bacterium
ATCCGCCATCAGCGCGACGGAATAGCCCATATCCCGAAAGTATTCCGCAATCGTCACCCCGGTATAGATGGAGGCCTCTCGCGCCGCCACCGGCATGTCGGAGGTGTTGGCGATCAGCACCGTGCGCTCCATCAGCGGCCGCCCGGTCTTGGGGTCGGTCAGCGCCGGAAATTCATTCAGCACATCCGTCATCTCGTTGCCGCGCTCCCCGCAGCCGATGTATACCACGATGTCCGCCTCCGCCCACTTGGCCAGCTGGTGCTGGGTCACGGTCTTGCCGCTGCCAAACGGCCCCGGGATGGCCGCCACCCCGCCCTTTGCCAGCGGAAACAGGCAGTCGATCACGCGCTGCCCCGTGATCAGCGGGCGGTCCGGCGCCAGCTTTTTTGCCACTGGCCGCGCCCTGCGTACCGGCCATGTCTGGTGCATCGACAGCGTCCGCACACCGTCTTTGCCCTGTATGGTGCAAATCGGTTCGTCCACCGTCCATTTGCCTGCGCGTATCTGTTCCACCACGCCAAAAACGCCCGGCGGCGCCATGATCCTGTGCAGCACCAGCGGCGTCTCCTGCACCGTGCCCAGCACATCGCCCGGCTGTATGCGCTGCCCTGCCTCCACGCACGGGCAAAACGCCCATGTTTTGGCCCTGTCCAGCGGCGGGGCCTGCTGCCCGCGATGCAGCCGGCTGCCAGCCGCCTGGTACAGCGCTGTCAGCGGCCGCCCGATGCCGTCGAAAATGCCGCCGATAAGCCCCGGCCCCAGCTCCATGGCCAGCGGCCGCCCCTCGGAAAAGACCGGCTCTCCCACCGAAAGGCCGCTCGTCTCCTCATAGACCTGGATATAGGCCTCCTCACCGTGCATCTCGATGATCTCGCCAATCAGCCCGCGATCGCTTACGCGCACCACGTCAAACAGGTTCGCCCGGCGCAGGCCCTTTGCCAGCACCAGCGGCCCCGCGATCTTTACCACTCTGCCTTGTTCGTTTTGCTGCATGTTATCCTTCCTCTCCCCACAGCCCTGCGCCCGCCGCCTGCCGGATCGCGGCCTCAATCTCCCGTTCCGCCTGCCCGGTGTTTCCTGTTTCGCCCGGCAGAATGAGCACCGGCGGCCCCTCTTTTTGCCGCATCGCCTCTATGTGCACGCGGGCGTGCCGGGCCGCCGCCTCCGTCACCAAAATCAGTGCGCAGCCCGCGCGCTGCGCTTTCTCCAACGCCGCCTTGGCCTCCGCCTCGGACTCGGCCGCATAGCCGTCCACGCCCAGCGCCGTAAACCCTGCCAGGCTCTGTCTATCTCCTATGATGGCTGCGCTAGGCATACTGCAAGCGCCCCCTTTCCTGTAAAGACGTTGTTCCATCCTCCAAAAGCCGCAAACAAACCTCTTGCGTCTCCGCCTTGGTTTTCAGCCAGTACGCCGCCAGCGCCCCCGGCCCAAAGGGATCCTGTGCCAGCGTTTCAGCCGTTTTTAGGACCTGCGCATCGCTCCATGCTTCAAAGGCGGCGGCGCTCATCGCCTCAGCCGCCCGGGCCTTTTCCCCATCCTGCTGCCAATGCGCGCACAGCGCCCTGCGCCCGCGCACCGCCGCCTCGATCGCCCGCTCGTTGTCCCCGCCCGGGCCAAGGCGCGCCAGAATTTCCTCTTTGTCCTGTCCGTACACCGCGCCGAAAAACAGCGCCTTGTCCTCGTCCGCCTGCACCATCGCCCGCGCCAGCGTGCTTAGCTGCGGGCTGCCGCTCTCTTCTGCCAGCGCCAGCATGGCCGCCCGCTTTTCCCGCTGCAGCCGGCGCATCAGCTGCGGGCCGGGCTGCGGCTTTTGCCAGGCCGCCTTCGCGCTTTTTTGCAAATAGTGTGGCAGGGCCTGCTCGTCTTTTTCCGCCGCCGCATTTCTCAGCACGCTGGGCGGCGTGATACAGGGCAAGGCCCAGACGGGCGCTTGGTCCCCGCCGCTCATTTGGGCCATCGTACAGACAAACAGGTTCAAAAATTCCTCCTCTGCCAGCAAAAACCGCAGCGCCTTAGCGTCGGGCGCTATGCTTGTTACAAACGCCCACGCCTCCTGCCTGCGCGCCACAGCCATCTCCTCTGCCGGCCCATCGGTCCGCCAGCCCTTATGCTGCAAGGCCCTTATTACCGCCTCTCTGTCCACCGTCCACAGCCAAGCGGCCTCCTCTGCGGAAAGCAGGCGCGCCGCCCGGGCCCGTACCGCCGCGGACGCATATGCATACCGCGGCTGCCTCATGACGTTTCCTCCCCATACAATACGCGCGCCACCCGCTGCGTCAGCGTCCCGCGCAGCGAAGAAAGCAAGACAGGCAGCGTGCAGTTTTTTTCTTCCGTATCATACACAAGCACAAACCCGCCGCCCTCTTGCAGCGTCCTGTCCGCCGGCGTGATGGAGGCGCCCTTCTCCAAAAGCGCCCGGTCGATGCGACGCCGCATTTGGCTGGGCATCTGCGCGTTGTCCTCCTCTGTCAACACCAGCTGCCCCGCTTTGCCCGGCACGGCCTCCGCCAATATGCCGCGCTCCAGCGCCTGAAAATAGCCGGGGTCCTGCGCTGCACGGCTCAGCGCCTTTTCAAATACCCGCTCTATGCCCTCGTTTTTGGCTGCCAGCAGCGATAGCGCCTGCTCGTGCTGTGCCTGCCGCTGCGCCTTTTGCATCAGCCCAATGTATGCTAGCTCCGCCTCGCCGCGCGCCTTTTGATAGCTGATCCGCGCGTTTTCCCTGGCCCTTTGCAAAAGCGCCTCGGCCGCCTGTTCCGCTTGTTTTTCTATCTGCGCCGCCTCGGTTTCGGCCAACAGCAGAATGGCTTTCTGCAATGGTTCGGTTTCCGTCAAGACAATGCGCCCCCCTTACGCCAGGCTCGTCAGCGCCAAAATCGTGATGAGCAGCGCCAAAATCGCGTACGTTTCCACCATGGCCGCCATGGTGATGGCCTTGCCGTTTTGGTCTGGCTTTTGCGCCACCAGCATCACGCCGGCCACCGCCGCGCGCCCCTGGGCCACGGCGGAAAAATACCCCACCACCGCCACCGGCAGGCACGCCGCCAAATAGCAAAGCCCTTGGGCCATTGTCAGCGGCAGCGGCGCACCGCCCAAAAAGCCTGTCTGGCTCAGCGCCAGCACCGCCGTCAATAGGCCGTACAGCCCCTGCGTGCCGGGCAGAAGCTGCAAAATCAGCACCTTGGAAAATTTGCCCGGGTCCTGGCTCACCACGCCGGCCGCCGCCTCCCCTACCATGCCTACGGCCCGCGCCGATCCAATGCCCGCCATCAGCGCCGCTGTCAGCGCACCTACCAGCGCCAAACTCGTTCCAAACCCGATCATTTTGTTTCCTCCTCTATGTGTGTATATCCCTGGGGCGCGGCAAACGGCGCAAAGGCCCGGCCGCCGCCCTCGTAAAACTTGGAAAACAGCTCCACAAACTGAAGCCGGTTGGTGTGTACATACGCGCCCAAAAGGTTGATGGCCAGGTTCACCGCATGCCCCACACAGAAAACCACCGTCAGCACCACCGCCTTGACCGCAAGGTTTTCCGGCATGGCCCCCATCAGGTTTACCACGCCGGCGATGCTGCCCGTCGCCAGCCCCAGCGCCAGCAGCCTGGAATAGCTCAGCACATCGCTCAAATACCCGCTGGCCGTGTTGTACAGGCCGTATAGCCCGCCGCCCAGCTTTGCAAGTGCCTTTTTGCCGCTGCGCCCGCTGGTGAAAATCAGCAGCACGGCCCCGGCCGCAGATCGGAAGAGC
>UREB01000169.1 GCA_900546685.1 uncultured Eubacteriales bacterium
CAGAATCTTTTACCGCAACGCCATCAACATCGGGCTGCCGATTTTGGAATGCCCGGCCGCGTCCGACGGCATCGAAGCGGGCGACGAGGTATCCATTGATTTTGACAGCGGCGTGATCACCAACATTACGAAAAACCAGACCTACCAGGCGCAGGCGTTCCCTGAATTTATCAAGAAGATCATTGCCGCCAACGGCCTGTTGAAATCCATCAAAGAGGGGCAGTAATATGAAAAAGAACATTACCGTCATCAAGGGCGACGGCATCGGCCCGGAGATTGTGTCCCAGGCGATGCGCGTGCTGGATAAAATTGCGGAAAAGCACGGGCATACCTTTCATTATACGGAAATATTGGCAGGCGGCTGCGCCATCGACGCGGTGGGCAAACCCCTGCCGGAGGAAAGCCTGGAGGCCTGCCTAAACGCCGACAGCGTGCTGCTGGGCGCAGTGGGCGGCCCGAAATGGGATCAGGTGGACCAGGCCATCCGCCCGGAAAAGGCGCTTTTGGGCATCCGCAAGGCAATGGGCTTGTATGCCAACATGCGGCCCGCCAAGCTGTTTTCAGAGCTGGCCGGCGCTTCGCCGCTGAGCTGTGAGGTGGCGGGCCGCGGCATCGACATGGTGGTGGTGCGCGAGCTGATCGGCGGCATCTACTTTGGCGACAAGGGCGTAGAAGAGATAGACGGCGAAAAGAGCGCGTATGATGTGATGCGGTACAGCGAGCACGAAATCGAGCGCATTGCGCGCACGGCGTTTGAAACGGCGCAAAAGCGGCGGAAAAAGGTGACGAGCATCGACAAGATGAACGTGCTGTCTTCTTCTCGGCTGTGGCGCGACGTGGTACACCGCGTGGCAAAGGACTACCCGGACGTGGAGCTGGTGGATATGCTGGTGGACAACGCGGCCATGCAGCTGGTACGCGACCCTTCGCAGTTTGACGTCATCGTGACGGAAAACATGTTTGGCGATATTTTAAGCGACGAGGCAAGCATGATTACCGGCTCTATCGGGATGATCCCGTCCTCCAGCCTGGGGGAAACGAAAAACGGCCTGTATGAGCCCATCCACGGCAGCGCGCCGGACATTGCGGGCAAAGACCTGGCCAACCCCATCGGCACGATTTTGGCAGCGGCGATGATGCTGAAATATTCGTTTGATATGGACCAGGAAAGCGAAGAGATCGAAAACGCGGTATCCAAGGTGCTGGCGGCGGGCTACCGCACCGGCGATATCATGAGCCCCGGCAAAACGCAGGTGGGCTGCCAAAAAATGGGCGATTTGATCGTAGAGGCGCTGTAAAGCGGGAAAATAACAAAGGGGGTATCTTTATGGCAAGGACGATGATGGAAATTCCGTTTGCTGGCGACCAGCAGACGGTGGAAACGGCGGTGCGCGGCGTTTTGGTGGCGGATAAGTATAAGGAGATCGACTACAACGGGGAAACGGTGTGGAAGATGGGCACCGGCCTTGCGACCGCGATGCACTTTATCAAGACGGAGTATGCCGGCCAGACGCTGCGGCTATACGGCTGGGTGCAGATCGGCGTAGGGTCCGCAGGCGGCAAGGAACGCGACCTGACCGGCGTGGTGGGGGCGATTCCGAAAAAGTCCGTCAAAAAGACGATGGAAAAGATCCGCGCTGTCATTTCATAAGCATAAACCAGGCCCAAGGCCCGGGGGCATCCCTCCGGGCTTTTCTATGCGCTGCGCGCGGCAAAGGGCCCAAAGAATAGCGGGGCGATGGCGCTGTTTAGGAGGGTTGCTTTTTCCGTTCCTATTTTGCACGCCATTGGCCAAGGGCTTTTTATCGTCTTCCCGTTCTGCCCTTTTGCTGAAACGGAAAAATGGACAGAACGCCCGGCCATCGGCAAAGGGACCCCGGCGGGCCGTATGGAAACGCGGCGCCGGGCGGATGCCGATAAAAAGCCGCGCGCATTCTGCATGCAAGGGCTAGGAAAAAGGCGGGGATTGTGGTAACGTAAAATAAGAACACAATTGTGTGTAAGGAACAAGAAAAGGAAGCGGGGGCAAGACAATGAAGCTGGAAACCGTGGTGCTCAATCGGGAAAGAAACGTGACGCTGAGGGCGTACTTATTGGATACGCCGGCAGACTATGAAAACATAGACAAAAGGCCGGCTGTGCTGGTGCTGCCCGGCGGGGCGTACATGCGCTGCTCTAACCGCGAGGCGGAGCCGGTGGCGATGGCGTTTTTGGCAGAGGGGTATAACGCGTATATTTTGAACTATTCGGTGATGGAGCATGCCGAATTTCCCCACCCGCTGGAGGATGCGGACCAGGCCATGGCGCTGATCCGCCAAAAGGCGGAGGATTGGAACACCGACCCCGGCAAGATCGCCTCCATCGGGTTTTCTGCGGGCGGGCATTTGTCCGGGGCCATGGGCACTATGGGCAAAGAGCGGCCCAACGCGATGATTTTGGGCTATCCTGTGACAACGCCGCATAAGGGCGCGGGGCTGCCCTATCCCATCCCGGGGCTATGCGATAAGGTGGACGAACATACGGTGCCTGCCTTTTTGTTTGCCACGTATGACGACCAGCTGGTGCCGGTGGAAAACACCATCAAGATGGGGCAGGCACTGAGCGATCACGGCGTGCCGTTTGAAATGCATATCTTCCAAAAGGGCAAGCATGGGCTGGCGCTGGCCAAACAGTTTTGCTCGGCCGGCTACCAGGACAACATCAACGACAGCGTGGCGGCTTGGTTCCCGCTGTGCATCAAGTGGCTGGAAACGCAGTTCCACCCCTTCCCGGCAGACCTGGAAAATAAGATCCCGACGGCGCAGGAGGCCGGGGTATACAGCATCGATGTGCTGCTGGACAGCATGTGGAAAAACGAGGCGGTACGGCAGACGGTGCTGGCGATGATGCCCAAGCTGGAGGACCCGCTGTATGCGGACTTTGCCCGGACGTTTTACCTAAGAAAATACAACGAATACTACCCGGAAAAGCTGACCAAGGCGCAGCTTTTGGCGCTGGACGATGCGCTGAGGGCCATTCCGGTGAAATGAAAAGCAGCCCGCGCCAAGCGGGCTGCTTTTTTGGAAATGTGTGTTTTTTTCGTTCAGGCCTGGGCAGTTACCTGGATGACGTTGACGGGGCAGCCCTGTTCTGCGTCCACGCAGGCTTCCAGAGTTTCCGGGGTGGGGTCCTGCTTGATATCCGCCCGGCCGTCGTCCGCGATGTAGAAAACGGCCGGGCAGGTTTCTGCGCACAGGCCGCAGCTGATGCAGCCTTCCCGTTCAATGGTTGCTTTCATGCTATACACATCCTTTCTCATTAGTAGTATGGACGAAGCGCACAAAAGCATACATCGGCACAGGCACACTGCTTGCATTGATTTTTAGCGGTGAATCGGATATACTTTATCGTATCTAATTATACCTATCGAACGCATAAAATGCCGAAACGGCCCGAACGGGGCCGTATTTTATCACGGCATAAAGGGAGAATAGCATGGCAAACTTCAAACAGGCGCTGCGCATGGGCCTAAAGGGCGTAAAGCTGGCGGTGACAAAGGGGCCGAAAACGGCGTGGCGGCTGACCCGTGAAAAGACGCAGCGCATGCAGGCCTGCCGCCAGATGGCGGCGCTGCACATGATCTCTGACGAGGAGCGAGCGCGCCAGAAAAGCGAGCAGTCTGCAAAACCGGTGAAAATCAGTATTGTAACGCC
>UREB01000170.1 GCA_900546685.1 uncultured Eubacteriales bacterium
AACGGAGATCATGGAATAAGAGATGAGGAAGGGACTGCAAAGCAGTCCCTTTTTTCTTACCTTGCATTTGGTATGAATTCGTATTATTATAGAATATAAAGCATAGCCAAAACATATTTTTTTATTTTCCTTTTTTGTATTTTCACCATGCATTTAGATTTTGTTTGATGACAACATATATACTTGCATAGCATTGTAAAGGGGCCTTTGCAAAGGGCGCCTTTCAAAATAGTAAATAGGTAAGGAGTAAAAGGATGAAAACATTTTCCAACTTTAAGTTCCACATGTACACGGACGTATTGTTTGGCAAGGGGACCGAAATGGAAGTCGCCAACATGATCAAAAAGCATGGCGGCACAAAGGTCATGTTCGTATATGGCGGCGGCAGCATCAAGCGCAGCGGCCTGTACGATAAGGTGGTAAAGTGCTTGAACGATGCGAAAATCGATTTTGTAGAGTTGGGCGGCGTAAAGGCCAATCCGCTGCGCTCCCTGGTAGAATCCGGGCTGAAAAAGGCGCAGGAGGAAAAAGTGGACTTCATGCTGGCGGTAGGCGGCGGATCTACCATCGATACGGCCAAGGGCATTGCGCTGGGGCTGGCCAATGACGGCAACTATTGGCAGTTCTACAATGGCGTGATGGCGGAAAAAATGATTCCGGTTGGCACGATCCATACCATTTCCGCGGCAGGCAGCGAAACCAGCGGCTCCTCTGTGTTGGTAGACGATATGGAAACCAAGAAAAAATTTGGCTTTATGAACCCGGCTTGCCGGCCTGTGTTTGCGATTATGAATCCGGAATTGACCTATTCCGTATCTAAGTACCAGACCGGTGCGGGCACGGCTGATATTTTTGCGCATACCTATATGCGTTATCTGACCCCGGATGCCAGCTTCCTGGGCGACCAATACTGCGTCGGCACGCTGAAAACCGTCGTGAAGTACGGCCCCATTGCCGTCAATGATCCGGAAAATTATGAAGCGCGCGCAGAATTGATGCTGGCAGGCTCTTTCTCTCACAACGATTTGACGAGCATTGGGCGCGCGGGGATGCCTAAGGGCGGCGAGCACGGCCTGGAACAGCAGATGAGCGGCATGTACGATACGGCGCACGGCGCAGGCCTATCCGTGATGATGCCGGCGATGCTCAATTATATCATCAAACATGGAAACGAGGCGCAAGTGGCCCGCGTGGCGCAGTTTGCCACGGACGTGTTTGAAGTGGATGCGGACTATGCTGATGCCAAGGGCGTAGCGCAGGAAGGCGTACGCCGCTTCAAGGCATGGCTGGCCTCTTTGGGCATGCCGCTGACCATCAAGGAGCTGGGCATCGATCCTAAGGAGATCCCGAACATTTTGGATGCCACGGTGCCGACGGAGGACTCCGCCATCAACGGCTTTATGAAGATGGATAGAGCTGCGGTTAAAGAGATCTACGAATCCGCAGCGGAATAATTGGTGCAAACGTAAGGGCTGCAGCAATGTCTGCGGCCCTTTTTTTAGGCGTTTTTCCGGGGAAAAAGCGGAATTAGCCATTGACAGAAAAGGGAAGTTATGCTATTTTCATTAGGTGACCCCGACTGGGGCTTTATTCATCATGTCGTGATTTTGAAACCATGGAGGTGTGGATACAATGGCAGCTGGAAGCCGTGTAAAGGTTACGCTTGCTTGCACAGAATGCAAACAACGCAATTATGACACCATGAAGAACAGAAAGAATACACCGGACCGTATCGAGATGAACAAATATTGCAGATTCTGCAAAAAGCATACGGCGCACAAAGAGACCCGCTAAGAAGGCAAACGTTTTGTAAGGATGTGAGACAACCCTATGGCCAAGGACAAAAAAGCCAAGCAGCCCGATCCCAAAAAAAACAAGGCGAAGGACACGAAAAAAGCGGCCAAGCCTAAACGCGGCGGCCGGATCGTGCGCTTTTTCCGCGATATGGGCTCTGAACTGAAAAAGGCAACATGGCCTACCAAGCAGGAGCTGGCGAAGTATACCGGCATCGTGCTTTTATTCATCTGTGCGTTTGCTGTTGTCGTTGGACTGATAGACCTCGGTCTTACAAAACTGTTGGCGCTTATCGTCGGCTAAGGAGGTCTTTGATTTGAGTGATCATCTGCAAGGGGAAGGCACCACAACCACCGTACAGCAGGGACGTCATGAAACGACAGACCGGCCGATGTGGTATGTGGTTCATACTTATAGTGGATATGAAAACAAGGTAAAGGCCAACCTGGAAAAATCTGTGGAAAACCGCGGCATGCAGGATGTGATCCTGGAGGTAAAGGTGCCGATGGAGGAGTCCATAGAGGTGAAAAACGGTAAGAAGAAAACCGTTTCGCGCAAGGTGTATCCCGGCTATGTGATGGTCAAGATGCTTTTGAACGACGAAAGCTGGTATATCGTGCGCAATACCCGCGGCGTAACGGGCTTTGTGGGCCCGGGCAGCCGGCCAATTCCGCTGAGCGATGCAGAGGTGCGCATGACGGGCATTGAGAACGTTTCCATTGATATCGATGTGGAAGTGGGCCAGAATGTTACGATTACAAGCGGACCGCTGGAAAACTTTGTCGGGACGATACAGGAGATCAATAAAGAGCGGCAAAAGCTCAAGGTATCTGTTTCCATGTTTGGACGCGATACCATCGTGGAACTGGATTTTGTGCAGGTACACAAGATCTAAACACACCCAACACAGTGCATAGACGCATTTCGCGTTTGTTGCGTGGGAGGGGCATCCCCCCGTTTTGACCACAATAGAATCAGGAGGTGCAACCATGGCTAAGAAGGTTGCCGGTTTTATCAAACTGCAAATTCCCGCAGGGAAAGCTACCCCTGCACCGCCGGTGGGCCCCGCTCTGGGCCAGCATGGCGTAAACATCATGGGCTTCTGTAAGGAGTTCAATGAACGGACAAATAAGGATGCGGGCTTGATTATCCCCGTTGTCATTACCGTATATGCGGACCGTTCGTTCTCGTTTATCACGAAGACCCCGCCCGCAGCTGTCTTGATTAAAAAGGCATGCAACATCGAACACGCAAGCGGACGGCCGAACCGCGACAAAGTCGCAACCCTTACCCGTGCGCAGGTAGAAGAGATCGCAAAAACCAAGATGCCGGATTTGAACGCTGCATCGCTGGAAGCCGCGATGAGCATGGTTGCGGGGACGGCCCGCAGCATGGGCGTCACCGTAGAAGACTAAGCGCAAGGAAGTGGGAGCAGGCAACTGCGCTATGACCACAAGGAGGAGAAACCATGAAACACGGTAAGAAATATACCGACAGCGCCAAGCTGTTGGAAAAAGGGAAACTGTATGACCTGACCGAGGCGGTAGAGCTGGTAAAGCAGACTGCCAAGGCAAAATTTGACGAAACCATCGAGTTGTCCGTTCGCTTGGGTGTAGACCCCCGCCATGCGGATCAACAGGTGCGCGGCGCAGTTGTATTGCCGCATGGCACCGGTAAAAAAGTGCGCGTTTTGGTATTCTGCAAGGCGGACAAGGAAGCGGACGCCAAGGCAGCGGGTGCGGACTTCATCGGCGGCGAAGATTTGATCGCAAAGATCCAAGAAGGCTGGCTGGATTTCGATGTGGCGGTAGCTACCCCGGATATGATGGGCCTGGTAGGCCGTGTCGCTA
>UREB01000171.1 GCA_900546685.1 uncultured Eubacteriales bacterium
CTCTTCCGATCTGAAGCACTTCCTCTGTATCTGGATCGATGATCTCCACAAGGAAATGGTCTTCATTGATATGCATCCCGTTTTTCTCCAAGCATTCCCCCGCAACGCCCGGCCCCATCACCTCTGATAGGCCATAGTTTTCCGTTACGCTCATGCCCCATTTTTCCTGAAGCTGCGCGCGCAGCTCCTCTGTATGCCCTTCGCCGCCCACCATGGCCATGCGGATTGGCAGCTTTCTCAGGTCCACACCCTGGGCTTCTGCCACTTCCGCCATGTACATGGCATAGGTCGGCGTACAGATCAAAAGTGTCGTTCCGAAATCCTGCAACAACTGGATTTGGCGTTTTGTATTTCCGGAGGACATCGGCACCACTGCAGCGCCTACTTTTTCCAGGCCGTAATGCAGCCCAAACCCACCTGTGAACAGGCCATAGCCAAAGGCGATCTGTGCTATGTCCTCGTCGCTGCCGCCCGCCATCGTTACCAGCCTGGCGATGCATTCGCTCCAATTTTCCAAATCTTCCTTGGTGTACGCTACCACCGTCGAGCTTCCCGTAGTCCCACTGGAAGCGTGGATGCGGTTTACCTGCTTCATCGGCACCGCCAGCAGGCCGAACGGATAATGCGCACGCAGGTCGTCTTTGACAGTAAACGGCAGCTTTTGCACATCGGAAAGCCGCTTGATATCCTCTGGCTTGATCCCAAGCTCATCCAATTTGTTGCGGTAATACGGCACATTGTCATACACACGCTTTACGGTATCCTGCAAGCCTGTTAGCTGCTTTTGTTCAATGGTCGTTCTGTCCGCCTGTTCTACGTTGGGAGCCCAGATCATCTTTTCCACCTCTTAGTTAAATTCTTTTAAGGATTTTTGTATACAAATCCTCATTTTTACAATTATACCTGAAAAGCACAAAAAAGCAACGAGGGAACCCGTTATTTTCTATTCTCTTTTCGTATATCCTTTTTATGGCAGGAATCCTTCCCCCTTTTCCCTGCATTTTCGCTTTGGTTTTGCTTGACGGTGAAACGATCCAGGGGGTACAATGTATACATTGTAGATTTATAGGAAAGAGTGATGTTCCCTATGTACGAAATTGTCAGCAAAAGAACACTCAACTCTGTAACCACGATGATGGAGATCAATGCGCCTTTTGTCGCTCGAAAAGCGCAGCCCGGTCAGTTCATCATCCTGCGTGTGAGTGAAGTTGGCGAGCGCGTGCCTCTGACCATTGGTGGCTACGACCGTGAAAAAGGAACGGTAACCATCATCTTCCAGTCGCCCGGCGCTACGACCAAACTGTTGGCCGAAATGAACGTAGGCGATTGCCTGCATGATTTTGTTGGCCCGCTGGGCACGCCCACAGAGTTTGAGGGCATGCATAAGGTAGCCGTTGTAGGTGGCGGTCTGGGCACCGCCATTGCATATCCGCAAGCCAAAGCCCTGCATGAGCATGGCGCAGAAGTAGACCTAATCGTCGGCTTCCGCAACAAGGACCTTATCATCCTTGAAGAAGAGATGAAAAACGCTTGTACCGAGCTTATCATCATGACGGACGACGGCAGCAACGGCCACAAGGGATTTGGCACTACCGCGCTGGAAGAAAAGATCAAGGCCGGCGTAAAGTACGATGCCGTCATCGCCATCGGCCCGCTGCCGATGATGCGCGCTGTCGCGGAATTGACTCGCCCTTACGGCATCAAGACCATCGTAAGCATGAACCCCATCATGATCGACGGCACGGGCATGTGCGGCGGCTGCCGCCTGACCGTTGGCGGAGAAACCAAATTTGCCTGTGTAGACGGCCCCGATTTCGATGGGCATCAGGTGGATTTTGACGAGGCCATCCGCCGCAGCAAAATGTACAAAAAACAAGAGGCAGAAATGATGGAGAAACATTTCTGCAACCTGACGGGAGGTGCTCATCGTGGCTAATATGCAAATGGAAAAAACCCCGATGCCGGAACAGGATCCCAAAGTCCGTGCGCATAATTTTGAAGAAGTTTCCCAGGGCTACACTGCTGAAATGGCCATCAATGAAGCCAAGCGCTGTCTGAACTGCAAGCATAAGCCCTGCGTATCCGGCTGCCCGGTCAATGTGCCGATTCCGGATTTTATTGCCAAAATGGCAGAGGGCGATTTTGCTGGCGCTTATGAAGTGATCAGCACCACCAATGCTCTCCCCGGCATTTCTGGCCGTGTATGTCCGCAGGAAAACCAGTGCGAAGCAAAATGCGTACGCGGCGTTAAAGGCGAGCCTGTTTCCATCGGCCGTCTGGAGCGCTTTGCTGCGGACTATGCCCGTGAGCATGGTCTCTCCAATGCCATGGACAAACCGGTTTCCAACGGCAAGAAGGTCGCTGTCATCGGCTCTGGCCCTGCCAGCCTGACCTGCGCTGGCGACCTGGCCAAGCGCGGCTATGAAGTCACGATTTTTGAGGCCCTGCATACTCCCGGTGGCGTGCTTGTATATGGCATTCCGGAGTTCCGTCTGCCCAAAAAGCTGGTGCGCCAAGAGATCTCCAAGATCGAAGCGCTGGGCGCTACCATTGATTGCAATGTTGTGGCAGGCCGTTCCATCGACATCAAAGAGTTGATGGAGGATATGGGGTACAGCGCCGTATTCATCGGCTCTGGTGCCGGCCTTCCGACATTTATGAAGCTGCCGGGCGAGAACCTCAACGAGGTTTATTCCGCCAATGAATTCTTAACTCGTGTCAACCTCATGGGCGCTTATAAATACCCTGATGTAGATACACCCATCCGTATTGGCAACAAGGTCGCAGTTGTAGGCGGCGGCAATGTTGCGATGGATGCTGCCCGCTGTGCACTGCGTTTGGGGGCTGAAGAAGTCTCCATCGTCTATCGCCGCAGCGAAGAAGAAATGCCTGCTCGTAAAGAAGAAGTCCATCATGCGAAGGAAGAAGGCATTGTGTTCCGTTTCCTGACCAATCCTGTTGCGGTCAAGGGGGATGAGGAAGGCAATGTTACTGGTCTTGAAGTCGTGGATATGGAACTGGGCGAGCCTGATGCGTCCGGCCGCCGCCGCCCCGTTGCTATCAAGGGCAGCGAACATGTGTTGGATGTTCAGACCGTCATCATTGCGGTCGGCACTTCCCCCAACCCGCTGATCCATAAGAGCACGCCGGAACTGGCGACCACTCAGCGCGGCAATATCATTGCCGACGAAGAGACGGGTGCTACGAATATCCCCGGTGTATATGCCGGCGGCGATGCCGTTACGGGCGCTGCAACCGTTATCCTGGCCATGGGTGCCGGCAAAAAGGCCGCTCAAGCCATCGACGAGTACTTGCAGAAACAATAATCTGTCATTCAAAAGGCCATGGCAAATGGCAACGCCAGATAAGGAAGTATTTATGTAGTAGGTACGGTGTAACTCAGTAAAACGGGTTACGCCGTACCTTTTTGTTATGCCACAAAGCGGAAGTCCTGCGGGTTTTCCCGTATTTCCTTCATCATAGCAAGGATTTCCTGTTCGGTAGGAATATCGATCATGCCCGCCGCCGTGAAGTAAATATCCACTTTCACATAACAGTGACCGCCTGACTTGTCGTTGCTGTGGACTTCGATC
>UREB01000172.1 GCA_900546685.1 uncultured Eubacteriales bacterium
TTTTGCGCAGATTTCAGACAGGAACCCCACCCCGTATTGACGGAAAAACCATGGACATCTCCAAAATGCAGGTGCAGCCGGGCGATACGCCCATCGTTCCTTTTTCTTTTTTAACACCGCCCGAAACCTTTGACGGCTTTGAGCAGACGCCTTGCTATTTGACCTATACCAACGAAAAAACTCACGAGATTTTGCGCGCCAATCTGGATCGCAGTCCTATGTTTGGCGGCGTCATCACAGGAACGGGGGCGCGGTATTGCCCCAGCATCGAAGATAAGGTTGTCCGCTTTGCCGATAAGCCGCGCCATCAGCTGTTTATCGAGCCGGAAGGGCTGTATACAACGGAAAAATATGTACAGGGCTTTTCCACCAGCATGCCGCTGGATGTACAAAAGGAAGCGCTGGCTACCATCCCTGGGTTGGAACAGGCCCGCATTGTACGCCCCGGATATGCCATTGAGTACGATTGCATCGACGGCACTGCGCTGACCCTTGGTCTAATGTGCCGCGAAATTCCGGGATTGTTCTTGGCTGGCCAAATCGTGGGTAGCAGCGGCTATGAAGAAGCCGCTGCCCAGGGCTTGGTCGCTGGCTTGAACGCTTCTCTGTACATACGGGGCGAAGCGCCGCTGCATTTGGGGCGTGCCGACGGATATATCGGCGTACTGATAGACGACCTTGTTACCAAAGGTACGCCGGAGCCCTATCGTATGATGACGGCTCGTGCAGAATACCGCCTGCTGCTTCGCCAGGATAATGCTGATCTGCGGTTAACGGAAAAGGGCTATCGTGCCGGGTTGGCCAGCCAGGAGCGCTACGATAGAATGCTGCAAAAGCGCACGCAGACCGCGCAGGCCATTGAGCATTTACGGAAAACAGGGCTTAGTAAGGCGCAGGCACAACAGCTGTCCGCGCAAATCGGGCAGGATATCATGCCCGGCGTCTCCTGGGCCAAGTGCTTGACTCGCCCCAGCGTAACGCGACAAGCCGTAGCCGCTATGAACGCCGATTTTTCCAGCTTTTCCCCCGATGCGCAAGAGCAGGCCGAAATCGAAGTGAAATACCAAGGGTATCTGGCCCGCCAACAGCGAGAAATTGAGCGGGCGCGCCAATGGGAGCACCGCCAGCTGCCTCAAGGCTTGGATTATCTTTCCATGCCGGGCCTTCGCACGGAAGCTAGGCAAAAGCTGCAAGCACAGCAGCCGGAAAACCTTGGCCAAGCTTCCCGCATCAGCGGTGTTTCCCCGGCGGATATTGCCGTATTGTCCATACTTTTGGAGAAACAGGAGAAACAGCATGTTTGAAGAAAAATTGCAGCAGGCGTTTGCAAATTTGCAAATTCCCTGTACTTCCGACCAGGCCGCTCAGTGTGCCCGTTATTTTGCCATGTTGGTAGAAGCCAATCAAACCATGAACCTTACCAATGTGACGCAGGAGGACGAAGCTATCCTTTTGCACTTTTGCGATAGCGCTCGTCTACTCCCCGTTTTTCCCTTACCCAAAGGGGTTCGCTGCATCGATGTCGGTACTGGGGCGGGCTTTCCCGGCATGGTTCTTGCCATTTTGCGGCCGGATCTTTCCATAACGCTGATGGATTCCCTGCAAAAACGCGTGCTATTTTTACAACGAGTCGTCGAGGCCTTGGGGCTGGCAAATGTACGCTGTGTGCATGCGCGCGCCGAGCAAGCCGGCCATGATACGCAGCACAGGGCGCGGTATGATTATGCTTTCGCACGCGCCGTAGCCTCGCTGCCTACGCTGGCAGAGTACTGCCTTCCCTTCGTGCGTACCAGCGGCTATATGGTCGCCTATAAAGGCCCACAGGGCCGCCAGGAATGCAGCCAAGCGCGCACTGCTCTCCGTACGCTGGGCGGGCAATTTGAAAAGCTTGTAGATAGCGGTATTCCCGGTCGGGAGCATACCTTGATTTTCATCAAAAAAACACAGGCTACTCCTCAAAAATACCCAAGAAAGGCCGGTATCCCCACGCGCCAGCCTTTATAATCCTTGCATTTGACAGCCTCTGGGCTGTTTTTTGCTTCCTTTCCAAGGAAATGATGGGCCGCATTGTCATCTGTGCATGATTTATAGCAAAACAGGCCCTTTTTTTGTTGCCTTTTCCTAGTGTTTCTCTGCCAAAACCCGCGTATACGCTGCATCATTCCACTACTTTTGTCTCTTTTTGACGGCTTTCCACGAATCGCTATTTTTTTGTTTTGCAATGCTGTATTTTATAGGTAACCCAGAAATAAGGAGTGCATTGGCATGAATCTTTCCCGTATACAAACAACCCCCGTTTTGCGGAGCATAGAAAAAATCCCCATCCATTTGGTGCACCCAAACCCCTATCAGCCTCGCCGCACATTTTCTGAGCAAAGCATTGAAGAGCTGGCAAGAAGCATCGCGCGCTACGGTTTGATCCAGCCCATTGTAGTTCGGCGCATCAATGCCACGCACTACGAGCTCATTGCAGGCGAACGCCGTCTGCGCGCATCCAAGCGGGCGGGCCTATCGGAAATCGACGCGATCATCCAGCGTGTTGGCGAACAGGACAGTGCTGTCATGGCACTGATTGAAAACCTTCAGCGCGAAAACCTTCACTTTTTTGATGAGGCTGAAGCATACCGCAACCTTCTTTTGGAGCATGGGATGACACAGGAGGATCTGGCGCGCAAGATCGGCAAAAACCAAAGCACCGTTGCCAACAAGCTGCGCATATTAAAATTGACCCCTGCGGTAAAGGCCGCGATTATGGCCAACCGATTGACCGAACGGCATGCGCGTACACTGCTTCGCATACAGGACCCGCGTTTGCAACTGCAGCTCATCGATCAAATTCGCCGTGAAAGCCTTTCTGTAAAGGCTACGGAGGATTTGGTGGAGCGTATTTTGGACAAGCAGTATTATGACCAAGAACATCTACACAAAAAGCGCATCAGTGGTTTTGTGCGTGACGGCCGCTTGCTGATGAACGACATCAAAAAGCTGGTCAAGCAGGTATCCGATAGTGGCTTACCTGCCAACTATCAGGTGCGGGACGCAGGCATGTGCTTTGAAGTGATGGTTACAATTCCCAAACAACCCTTACAAAAAGCACAGTAATCTGTGCGCAAAGAAGGCGAGAGACCCCCTCTCGCCTTTTTTGTTTCACGTGAAACATAGGCAGATTGTGCTTGTTTACATTGCAAGCCCTGCTCTGTATAATAAATAGGAGACAAACAGGGGGTGTCATTTTGGGAAAAATCATTGCGGTAGCCAACCAAAAGGGCGGCGTAGGCAAAACAACGACCAATGTAAACTTGGGCGCTTGCCTGGCCCGGTTGGGAAAGCGCGTCTTAACAGTAGATATTGATCCCCAAGGCAATACAACCAGCGGCCTGGGGATAGAAAAGGAAACGC
The DNA here is from genome assembly GCA_900546685.1 of uncultured Eubacteriales bacterium. Lineage (GTDB taxonomy): Bacteria > Bacillota > Clostridia > Christensenellales > QAND01 > UMGS1975. The sequence continues at coordinate 3,400 of UREB01000172.1, forward strand.
TGGAGACTTCCGTGTATGAGGTTATGATTGATAATGTGCCCATTCGCCAAGGTATCGTGCATACGATGGTGGAGGGGTTGGATCTGCTGCCAAGCAATATCAACCTGGTCGGCGCAGAAATAGAAATGACCTCTATGATCGCCCGCGAGCATATCTTAAAGGGCTGTCTGGAGGAAGTGCGC
>UREB01000173.1 GCA_900546685.1 uncultured Eubacteriales bacterium
GCTTTTATCTAAGAGAAGGATTTTGGGTGCAAAGCACGCAAATAGACCCGTACACCGGCGAAATGGAATGTGAGATGCGCTGGGAAAAACGATAAAAAACACGGACAAAAGTCCGTGTTTTCTTTTATACAGAAAGGCCCTGTACGGCAAACAGGCTGCGCAAACGTATTTTGGCCGTGCCGGTATTGGTGATCTCGTCAATTTTAATCTGCGTATAGATCTTGCCGGCCTGCTCGATGATAGAGCGCGTTTCGTCCGTGGTGATAGCGTCTACCCCGCAGCCGAAGGAGACAAGCTGTACCAGGTTGATGTTTAGGTCCTTTGGATCGCACTGTGCCACGAACTTTGCCGCAGAATACAATCTGGCATGGTAGGTCCATTGGTTGAGCACACCAGTTTTGAATTTCGGAATGTCGTGGCAAACGCTATCCTCGGAAAGCACAATTGCGCCTAGATCGCAGATCAGCCGGTCTATGCCGTGGTTTACTTCCGGATCGATGTGGTAGGGGCGGCCGGCCAGCACGATCACTGGCTTATGTTCCCATTTGGCCAGTTGTAGCAGTTCGGCGCCTTTCTGCCGGATGCTTTTCATATGCGCATCATAGGCGGCGTAAGCTTGCTTGGCGGCGGCTTTTACCTGTTTGAGCGTAAAAGGCTTATCAAAATACCGTTGCAGGATGCCGAGAAATCGTGAGGGGAAGGCTTTTGGATGGTGCAGCCCCACGAAATCATCGATGAATACCGTATTTTTCAGGCCCTTTACATTCGCTTTGATGACCTCCGGATAGTAGGCAACCACTGGGCAGTTAAAATGGTTTTCGCCCTTTTTCTCATCTAGGTTGTACGTCATACAGGGATAGAAAATCGCGTCCACCTGTTCGCGCAGCAACGCTTCGATATGCCCGTGTAAAAGCTTGGCAGGAAAGCACACGGTATCCGAAGGAATGGTATGTTCCCCGGATAAAAACAGCTTGCGGGTGGTCACGGGCGATACCACGACATTAAAGCCCAGCGCACGGAACATCGTATACCAAAATGGCAGCAGCTCATACATATTCAGCCCCATGGGCAGGCCGATGGTAGGCTTGCCTGGTTCGCGCTTATTCTCGCGGTATTGCATAAGCAGCTTGTTTTTATACTCATAGATGGTATGGCGAATGGGGGGATGGGGCAGATGCAAAGGCCTTTCACAACGGTTGCCGGCAATAAACTTGCGCCCGTCCTCAAAGGTATTGATGGTCAGTTGGCAGTGGTTGCTGCATCCGCCGCACGTTACCGCTTTCACAGTATGGGTAAACGCCTTGAGCGATGCGGCGTCCGCAATTTGGCTGTCGCTACGGCCGTTGGTCTGTGAAAGCGCATACAGCGCAGCGCCGTATGCCCCCATCAGCCCGGCGGCATGAGGGCGGATTACCTCCCGGCCAATTTCCTTTTCAAAGGCGCGCAGCACAGCGTCGTTCAAAAACGTGCCGCCCTGTACCACGATGTTTTGGCCCAGCGCATCCGGCGTAGCACACCGGATGACCTTATACAGCGCATTTTTTACAACGCTGATGGAAAGCCCGGCAGAAATATTTTCCACGGAAGCGCCGTCCTTTTGTGCCTGCTTGACGGAGCTGTTCATAAACACTGTGCATCGCGTACCGAGATCAACTGGCTTTTTTGCCAAAAGCCCGAGCTTGGCAAATTCCTCCATGGAATAGCCCATTACCTCCGCAAAGGTCTGCAAAAACGAGCCGCAGCCGGAGGAACAGGCCTCGTTTAAGAATAAATTGTCGATGGTACCGTTGTGGATCTTAAAACACTTGATATCCTGGCCGCCGACGTCGATGATAAAATCCACATTTGGCTGAAACTTTTTGGCAGCCAGGTAATGCGCGATGGTTTCTACAATGCCGTAATCCAAACCAAACGCATGCTTGATGATGTCTTCTCCATATCCCGTCACCGCGGCCGCCGCGATGTGGATCTTGGGATAATCGGCGTAAAGCTGCTGCAAATATTCCTTGACGATGGGCACGGGGTTGCCGCTGTTGGTACGGTAAAAGGGGCGGAACAGGTGGCCGTTCCTATCGCACAGCACGGCCTTGATGGTCGTAGAGCCGGCGTCAATGCCCAAAAACATATCCTCTGCTGGTGATTCCAGCGTGCAAATATGGTCGGAATCATGCGCATGCCGCGCCTGAAAGGCTTGGTACTCCTCTTGGGAGGCAAACAGAGGCTCGCTGCTGGCATAGCTTGTAGAGGACGCATATTGGGAAACCTTGTCCGCCAGGGCGGAAAGCTCATAACACTGACCTGCATCGGAGAAAGCCGCGCCCAGCGCAACAAAAAGTAGAGAATTGTCCGGCAAAACGCCGGAAGTGCCCAGCACATGGTCAAAACTATCGCGAAGTTCAGAAAAAAAGGTAAGCGGGCCGCCCAGATACAAGATATGGCCGGCAATTTCGCGTCCTTGTGCCAATCCGCCGATGGTCTGGTTGACCACGGCATAAAATATGCTGGCCGCCACATCTTCCAGCCGCGCTCCCTGATTGATGAGCGGTTGGATGTCGGATTTTGCAAATACCCCGCAGCGCGAAGCGATGGTATACACTTTTTCGTGACCCTTGGATAGTTCGTTAAGCCGGTCCGTCGATACGTTCATCAGCGTGGCCATTTGGTCGATAAAAGCGCCTGTGCCGCCTGCGCAGCTGCCATTCATGCGTACTTCCAGCCCATCTGTCAAAAACAGGATCTTGGCGTCCTCCCCTCCAAGCTCGATGACCACGTCCGTTTCAGGCGCATATTGGCTAACGGCGATTTTGGTGGCGTAGACCTCCTGTACAAAAGGGATGCCCAAATCTTGCGCCATCCCCATGCCCGCAGAGCCGGAGATAGAAACGAGATAGGTGCCCTCCCCTTCCTTGGCCGCGATCTCGCGCAATAGCTCGGCTGTCTTTTGGGAAATTTGCGACAGATGGCGCCGGTAGGTAGAAAATAAGAGGGTATTGTCCTCGCCCAAAACCACGCACTTGATGGTGGTAGATCCGATGTCCAATCCTATTCTTTTCATAAGACTTTTAGATTCACTTCCATTTCAAAAGGCCGTCAGAGGGACTCCCTCGCAACGGCCAGCATCAGCTTGATGCGGTTTTCTTGGTTTACCTTGGTAGCGCCGGCATCATAGTCAATGGGTGCGATGTTGGCGTTTGGATAGCGGTTTTTTATGTTACGGATCACGCCCTTGCCGACGATGTGGTTGGGCAGGCAGCCAAACGGCTGGGCACAGACAATGTTTTGGTAGCCATTTTCGATCAATTCGCACATCTCGGCGGGCAACAGCCAGCCTTCCCCCATCTTAACGCCTTTGCTGATGACTGTTTCCGCCAATGCTTTTACATGGGGAAACGAAGCAGGCGTGATAAACTCGTCATACGCAGACAACACGCTGCGCAATTTATTTTGCAGGCCGTTTAGAATGCGCTCCATAAACACGCCCAAGTATTTCCAAAACCGGCTGCCGCCATAGAGCTCCCAGTCGATGAGTTTACCGGAAGCGCAATAATACACAAACCC
>UREB01000174.1 GCA_900546685.1 uncultured Eubacteriales bacterium
TCACTTTGCTCTTCGCCCAGCGCCTGCATAATCTGCCCCACCCGCTTCAGCATTTCGTTTTCTACTTCTTCCAGCCCAGCCCTTCCCTTTTGCGACAGTTCTACCAGAATACGCCGTTTATCAAGATGATCCATCGTTCTGAGAATCAGTTCCTTTTCTTCCAGCGTGTTCAAAATCGCCGTGATAGCTGGGCGTGAGATCCCTAGTATCTCTCCGATTTCGGAAGGAGACAACGCCTTTTTCCTATGCCCGTGGGCATAGCATACACAGCCCAATGCCATCAGCTCGCTTTTCCTTAAATGAAACGGCGCACACTGAGGCCTTAAAAAGCGGTTTACATGCGCAAATCCGCGAATGAGCTCAAAGGCCATATCCTTATCCATCTCTGCGGTTCACCCCACATTTAATTCATTTGGTTAATTATTTTATAATTGTACTATTTCCCATTTGAATGTCAATGAATTTCTGGTTTATTTGCGAAATTGTCAAATTGCGGCCATAATGCACAAACATATGTGTTTTTACCCACCAAAAAAGCACCCATATAGTTTGGGTGCTTTTCTTATGTTGTCTTAACCCACCACTGCGTCGCTCCAAGCAATGATATCATCCAATATCTTTTGAGATTCAAACACATCCTTGCCTTTGGCGCCGCCGTAGAATTTGATTTTGGGCTCTGTCCCCGAAGGACGCACACAAACCCATTGATCGTTTTCCAGCGTATAATACAGCACATCAGAACATGGGAATCCATCGATACCGGGAGCATAATCCTTGTTTTCTATCACACGGCTTCCGGCTATCTGCTTCGGAGGCTGTTCACGCAAAGTGCGCATGATTTCCTTGATTCTTTTCGCTCCCTCCATGCCTTGCAGCGTATAGGATTTCACACGCTCTGCATGATAACCATACGTTTTCAGCAAAAGATCAAGTTCATCCAATAACGTTTTGCCTTCTGCCTTTGCTTTAGCCGCCGCTTGGCACAGCAACAGAGATGCAATGACAGCATCCTTATCACGAACAAAGGTCCCTGCCAAAAAACCATAGCTTTCTTCAAAGCCAAAGATAAACTGATGCTCTTGCCCATACTGTTCTATCTTTTCGCCAATGTATTTGAACCCTGTCAACACATTATATAGCTTTACGCCATATGCATCCGCCATGCTCTTGACCAGCTGTGTTGTGACGATGCTCTTCACAATAAAATCGTCTTTTTGCAGCTTATCCTGAGCCTTGAGATCCCTAAGGCGGTTATTCAGCAGCAAACAGCCAATTTGATTGCCCGTCAAAGGCACATACTCGCCTTCGGCATTGCGGATCGCGGTACCCATGCGGTCTGCATCCGGATCGGTTGCTATGACCAAGTCCGCCCCACATGCCTTGGCCTGTTCAATGGCCATTTTCAGCGCATCGACTTCCTCTGGATTGGGCAGGCGTAGCGTTGAAAACTCTGTATCCGGCACACACTGCACCTCCACAGGATGCACATCTGTAAACCCTGCCTGCTTCAAAACAATCTGAACAGGCTTGGCCCCGGTTCCATGCAGCGGAGAATATACTACCTTCAGCTGCTTTCGCTCCTTCTCTGTACAGGAATCCTTCAGCGTCATCACATTTTCTACATAAGCAGAAAGTACCTCGTCACCAATCATTATGATCTTATTCTGCTCGATAGCTTGATCGTAGTCCATACGCTGCACATCCAGCTCCGCAACGCCCTGCATTTCCTCCGCAATGGCTAGGGCCATCTGGTCCGTAATCTGGCCCCCCTGCTCATTGTATACCTTATAGCCGTTGTATTCTTTCGGATTGTGGCTGGCTGTCACGACAATGCCTGCATCGCAATGTAAATGGCGTACCGTAAACGAAAGAACCGGCGTCGGCATAATTTGATCAAACAAATAAGCCTTGATGCCGCTTTGCGCCAATACGCAAGCCGCTACCTGCGCAAATTCCGTGGATTTTCGGCGGGAATCACAGGCAATGGCGACCCCTGATTTCAATCCTTGTTTTTTTAGATATTGTGCCAAGCCTTGGGTTGCTTTGGATACGGTATATACATTCATCCGTGCACACCCAACGCCTACCTCCGCGCGCAATCCCGCAGTGCCAAAGGAAAGCTGCTTATAAAAGCGCGATTCAATTTCCTTTTCCTGATGTCTGATAAGATTCAACTCTTCCATCAGATCCGGTTCGCTGACCTTTTTACACCAAGCTTCATACAGTTGGTCAATGTCCATGCTACACCTCATATTGTTTTCGATTGTTATTATCTGTACTATATCATTTTTATATTTACGCCGCAAGAATCCAGCTATTTTATAAAATATTTGTCTTTTTTATGTTGAAAATAAGGCATATATTTTATATCATAATTATGGATAGAAAATTAAATATAATTTTGTGTTATAAATCAAAGACACAAAAGAAGGGGGAAATTTATATGAAAAAAAGGATCGGTTTGACTCTTTGTGTTTTTTTATGGATCGCTGCTATCAGTGGATGCACTTCACCTTCCGAGTCACAAAAATCCTATGTCGATGCTGCCGAAATTGCCAATGTTTATGCTTCTCCAAACAATTATAAAGGCAAATATATCGAGTTGACCGGAGAAGTATTTACTGATCCTGAAAAAGGCTCCGCTTCTGTTTCTTTCCAAATGTTTCATGATGTAGAAAATTCCGAACAAAATACAGTTGTTATCTGTCACGATGCTTCCCTAGAGGTCAAAATAGGAGATTTTGTTAAAGTAGATGCCAAAATAGATGGATCCTTCTCCGGTACCAACGCGTTTGGCGGAGAGGTCAGCGCGTTGCAAGTCACTGCCGACACAGTAGAGATTTCTTCCTATGCGGAAATCATCGCTCCTGCTATAAAAACTATCGAGCCTGCAGATGCCATCAAAGACCAGCATGGATGTGTTGTGGAGGTTACAAAAATTGAAATTGCGGAAAACGAAACGCGAGTATATGTGACAGCTACCAACAATTCGGATAAAGAAATGACCTTGTATAGTTCTAATGCCAAGCTGCTTCAGGGATCTAAGCAGATCGAAGAAACCTACAACTTCGATGCAGATTATGAGGAAGTGCAGTCAGAGATTTTGCCGGGTATGAGTTCTTCCGGTATCATCTTATTTGATCGTATAGATCCTGATACTGCATTCCAAGTCTATATCGAAGCACACAACGACAATTATCGGTTGGATTTTGAGCCGTATACCTTTGATATCAGCATAGCTGAATAAGCAAAGCAACAAAGCCTCTTGCATCCGCAAGGGGCTTTGTTTAATATTCATTTCTGATAAAAAACATACAATTAAAAAGCCCGAAAACACAGCGTTTTCGGGCTTTTTTTGATGGTACCCCCTCAGGGACTCGAACCCTGGACACCCTGATTAAGAGTCAGGTGCTCTAGCCAACTGAGCTAAGGAGGCATGTCCAACAATCGAGAAAAAACACGATTGTTTTTTTGGAGCGGGTGATGGGAATCGAACCCACGTAGCCAGCTTGGAAG
>UREB01000175.1 GCA_900546685.1 uncultured Eubacteriales bacterium
CAGACGTGTGCTCTTCCGATCTTCTTGGTTTTTTACAATACTTTGTTGAAAAAGTCGATGGCACGCTGTTCTTTTGGATGATCAATGACATCGCGCGGCGCTCCTTGCTCTACAATATAGCCGCCATCCATAAAGATCGCCCGGTCCGCCACCTCTCTGGCAAACCCGATCTCATGCGATACGATGACCATTGTCATTCCCTCAGACGCCAGCTGCTTCATAACCTGCAATACTTCGCCAACCATTTCAGGGTCCAATGCGGAGGTCGGCTCATCAAACAGCATGATGTCAGGATTCATGCAAAGCGCCCTGGCAATGGCCACACGCTGCTTTTGTCCGCCGGAAAGCTGGGAAGGATACGCCTGTGCTTTGTCCGAAAGCCCCACCTTTTCCAACATCTGCATGGCCTGTGCTTTGGCTGCGTTTTTATCCGCCTTTTTCAGCTCCACCGGCGCCAGCGTCAAATTATCCAATACATTGAGATTGTTAAATAAATTAAAATGCTGGAACACCATCCCAATGTTTTCCCTTACCTTGTTCAGATCCACATCCTTGGCGTCCATATGGTGGCCGTCTACCACCACTTGGCCATCTGTAATATCCTCCAAACGGTTTAGACAGCGCAGAAATGTAGATTTTCCGCTGCCAGAAGGCCCTAAAATGACCACCACTTCACCCTCATAGATATCAACAGAGATATCCTTGAGCACTTCCAATTTATCAAAATTCTTTTTGAGGTGAGATACATGGATCTTCACATTGTCTTTGTTAACGGCCACGGTTTAATCTCCTCTCAACCAGCTTTGCCACCCTGGATAAAATGGTGATGATAACAAGATACATCACACCTACAATAAACCATACCTGTGCTGATTTATATGTGATTGCCACTACATTTTTTGCAGTATTTACCAGCTCCGGAAATCCAATGACGGACAAAATGGAGGTATCTTTCAACGTAATGATAAATTGGTTGATTATGCTTGGAATCATCGTGCGGATTGCCTGCGGCAATACCACGCGCCGCATGGCGCGCCAATAGGGCATACCCAAGCTGCGTGCTGCTTCCATCTGTCCCTTGTCCACAGACTGGATACCGCCGCGGATGATTTCTGCCATATAAGCGCCGCAATTGAGCGCCAAACAAATGGTACCTGCTTGAAGAGGAGACAGAGTAAACCCTGAATTAAATAGATCATTAATCACCATCGGTACGCCAAAATATACAAAAAATGCCAAAACGATCATAGGCACACCGCGAATGATATCTACAAAAACAGCTGCGATGATATTGCACACACGGCTCTTTAATACGCTCATCATGCCAAAAATTAAGCCCAAGATACAGGCAAAAAACAAGCCGCATAATGCCAACAACAGGGTTTGGCCCATTGCAGTCAACAGCAAATCGCCATAAACCGAAATGATCTGTCCCATCCAGTAAACTCCTTCTAATTACAGTGGGGCATCATAATGACGCCCCACTGATTGTTTTGCTATACGTTTTCAATCAGCCGAGATATTTGTTGATGATCTCGTCGTATTTGCCGTTCTCTTTGATATTCTTCAAGCCAGCGTTGAACATATCCAACAGCTCTTTGCTGTTATCAGAGAAAATAGCAAAGCCGTAATCGGACCCTTCATTGTCCGTACCTTCTACAATCTTAAGCTCCAAACCCTGTTTGATAGAGTCGATCATAACCGGCTTATCTTCAAAGCAAGCGTCCATCTGTCCGCCCGTTACAGCCTGATACATCGTCGGGGAATCTTCAAAATAGGTGGTTGTAAAGCCGTATTTGTCCTTGATGCTTTCCGCATAGGTCGCACCCATCGTACCGGTCTTTACCGCTACCTTTTTGCCTTTCATATCCTCAAAAGAAGAGATGGAAGAATCCTTTGCCACTACCATGCACTGCGGCCCAGTATAGTATGCATCGGAGAATGTCCAACCGCTGTTTTTACGCTCGTCCGTAATGGAAGCGCCTGCAATCATCGCATCCGCCTGGCCGGATTGGCAAGCGGCGATGGAAGCATCCCATCCCATGCTCCTCAATTCATAGTCAAACCCCTGATCTTCTGCAATGGCCGCCAAAATGTCCACGTCAATGCCGACCAGATTCCCATTCTCATCCTTGTACTCAAACGGACGGAATACGGTATCCGTAGCAATGATCCATTTTTTGCCGCTATTGTCGGCGTTTTGTCCGTCTCCCTGGGCACCCTGCCCGCCGCAGCCAGCCAATACGCCGGTCAGCACCGCCAGGCTCATGATCATCAATAAGCCTTTTTTCATCCTCTTCATTTCTCTTCCTCCCTCTTTATTTGGAAATATTTTTTATTTTTATGCAAATGTTATTTATATCTATACAGAAAAAATGAATGCTAGTAGTATTTATACTAACACAAATTTGCGCTTGTTACAATATACCATCCGACATCCATCTCGCTTCATAGATAATTTTTATTAGAAAAAAAGGCGCTATATCAGCGCCTTTTTCTCTTTTTCGTCATTTTGCCAGTTCATAAATCTGCTTGATTTCATCCGGCCCCAGCGGCACAAATCCGCCACAATGGAAATCTGCCAGCTCCGGAATATCCTCTTCTTTTACGCCCAATTCCGCCAACGTAGTGGGCAGGCCAATGTTGTGCATATACTCCTTGACGCGGCGGATGCCTTCCAGAGCGACCTCTTCCGGATGGAACACATCGTTGTCCACCCCCATCACCTTGGTTGCAAAGCGCACAAAGCGCGGCACATCATGCTTATAAACAAACTTCATCCAAGCCGGGTAAATGGTGGCAAGGCCTGCGCCGTGCGCACTGTCATACTTAGCGCCGATGCGGTGCTGAATCATATGGCTGGCCCAATCCTGGTCACGGTCACACCCGCAAATGTCATTGTGAGCCAGCGTACCCGTCCACATCACCTGCGCGCGGGCATTGTAGTCGTCCGGATGTTCCACTGCAACTTTGCCGTATTTGAGGATATTGCGCATCAATCCCTCGCACAGTTCATCGGTCAAGTTTACTTCTTTGGTATTGGTAAAATACCGTTCGATGATATGCGCAAAAATATCCGATACGCCGCAAGCCGTCTGATAAGCCGGCAACGTCATTGTCAATTCCGGGTTCATAATGGAAAGCACCGGGCGGATCAATTCACAGCCCAGATCGCCCTTAATGCCCTTATAGGTGATAACAGAGCTGTTAGAGCCTTCCGACCCTGCTGCTGCGATGGTCAGAATGCAGGAAACAGGCATCGCTTTTTTTACTTCTTTGTTGCCAACATAAAAATCTTCCCAAGCATCGCCGTCGTCGTATACGCCTACAGCAATGCACTTGGCAGTATCCGCCACGCTACCGCCGCCCACAGCCAGCAGCATGTCCACATTCTCTTTTTTCACGATATCCATGCCTTCCAACGCCAGCTCATAACGCGGATTGGGCTGTACACCGCCAAGCTCTACATACGCAACATCCGCTTTTTTCAGCGATTCGCGCACA